>NCGL01000112.1 GCA_002256935.1 Bdellovibrio sp. 28-41-41 | reverse complement strand
ATTCCACAATTTCGCGCGCGTCGCGAAGGGGTTATTGTTAACGTGACATCGACAGTGACGCTAAAATCATTGCCATTGCTCGCGGTGTACACGGCTAGTAAAGCGGCAGTGAATGCGTTCAGTGAGTCGTTAGCGCTAGAGCTTAAAGAATTTAATGTACGTGTTGCGGTCGTATTGCCAGGACGCGCACCGGCGACAAAATTTGGTGAGAATGCACAAGCGGCGCAGCGGTTAGTGATTTCTGAACCGTATCAATCTTTGTTTGCAAATGTCATGAAGGGTTGGACAGAATCTAAAGAACCCGTCACGCATGCTGCAGACGTGGCTGAGGCGATTTGGAAAACCGTGAATGAACCATCGACACCAATGCTCTTGCCCGCAGGAGAAGACGCAAAGATATGGGCTAAAGAGGGTGGATTATAATTTTTTACGTAGCATTTGATTTACTTAAAAAAAATCAATAGTGTTTTCATCAGGCTTATGCGGCTCAGTTAGTCGTTTTTAAAGCGAATAAGCCAGTGACTTATAATTCTTAACAAGGAGTTCACGCATGAAAACAATCAACGCCTGCCTGATGTTCGATGGCAACTGTGCCGAAGCCATGAAGTTCTACCAAAAAAGCTTGAAGGCCGATCTGCAATTGAAACTTTATAACGAAGTGCTAGGTGAAAAAACTCCGCAGCCTTTAAATAATCGAGTTATGAGCGCGCGTCTGACTAAAGGTGGCGCGGTTTTGATGGGTTCAGATATTATGCCGAATCCCGATTTTAAATACGGCAACAATTTTACGGTCAGTATTACTTGTGATTCTAAACAAGAAGCCGACGATATTTCTGAAGCACTTCAAGACGGTGGTACTTTGACAATGGCCAATCATGATTCTTTTACAGGCGCTTACTTTGGTATGTTGACGGATAAATACGGTGTTGATTGGATGTTTAGTTTTGAAAACAAGTAGCCTATTTTTTACCCTATTAGGAATATCTTGCGTAGTGGCTTCGGTGGTATTGATCATGTTAACTCGTGATGGGATCGCTATTCGGTCAGCGCCAATCATTGCTCCGTCGCCCCAAGGTGTGGAATATAAAAACGTAGCTAAATCCATAGTGAATCGTTTATTCCCTGATTTTCAGATGTCTAATTACGTTGTGATTGGTAGTCCTGCCGATTTAAAAATGGGACCGCCCATTATAAATGATTTGAAAATTAATTTTGAAGAACAGATTCAAAAAAAAGTTACGTTATTGGCAGACGATGGATATTTGACTCCAGAGACTATCGCAAAATGCCCACAGCCATGTTGGATCCTAACATCTGAAATTCACGCCAACGAGTTGTCCGGTCTGAACATACTTCCGCAGATTCTAGATAAAATGGAAAATACAAATCACTTTCATATTACATTGATACCGTTTTCGAGTGTTCCGACTCCTAGTGAGGCCTGTATCGCAGAAAAACGCTTGAGTTTGCAGTGTTTGATTCCGTTATCAATTCACGAAGTCAGTAAAAAGTTTAAGGATCCTGCGACTTCGTATTTCTTTATGCGCAAATATCAAGATCGCGATTATTTCCTGTTTTTACAAACCGGCGCGCTATCTAAAAACTGAGGGCGACTAATTAAACTTTCTTTTTTCGTACGCCCGGCTTAGCCAATATTTCCACATAAACAGATTCGGCTTTTGTGGCGGCCACTTCATCGATATTTTTATTGATCGCGTCGACATGCAATACTATCGCTGTTTCGGCAGTAGCGCCGCATTTGCAATCAAAATCCCAAAAATCTACCCCTTCAGGTAAAGCCTTGCGACGTTCGCGAGCTACGTATTTATTGACCTCGGCTTTTACGAGTTCAACTTGGCGGTCAGGTTTATGTTTTGGCGACGTTAAGCTAAAATTTTTTTTCATAGTACGGGACTATATCCTAATTTGTTCGAAATGCCTAATGCATTATATGTAATTCACCAGTTGAAATGGCCAGGCGGTCAGCCAATTTCTATGTCTTCAAAGTGGGACTCGGCGGTGGCTAGAAAAATCTTAACTGAGGCAATGCAGTTTAGACGTATTTCTGAACCTCATACAAACTGCGATATAGAGACGTGCCGGGAATGCGCGTCTCCTCATTTGCCTAAAATTATCTCCGCGGTTTCTAAGGGTGAGCCCGTTACATTTGTGCTGCCGGCATTTCCTGGAAAGTCACCAAATCCGACTAAAGTTCTTGAGCTGGTCAGATTAGCTACTTTTGCTCTGTAACTCGTGGCTTAAAAATAAACCTATAAAGCGCATGATTGACGGCACGGGCATACCGCGACCAAGTTTTTTTCCTTCTTCAGGCAAATATTGAATTGTTTTTGGATCCCAGCCACGTGTTTGGAAAAACCCAAACCAGTCGGCAGGATAGAAATGAAATTGCGCATTTTTCATTTTTTCCGCGCGCTTTCCTGTGCGCAAATATTTATAAACGAGCGCGGATATATAGTCAGCGATCCAATACGTGAAGTTTTTCTCTACTAAAAGGTCTTCGGCCAGCATAGCGACGTGTTCTTCAGTCAGATAAGGCAAAACGCCTTCGGTGAGGATGGCAACTTTTCTAGAGTTTTTCCCAAGATCGCTAAAAAGTTTCTTTCTAGCATCCCGATCACTTAGATCTAAAGACACTCGCTGCAGCTGACATTTCGGTTTTTCACTAGACAGTTTGTCTTCTTTAAGCTGGATAATATTGGGGAAATCAACTTCAATCCATTTCAAGTTTGCGGGTAAATTCAGACGATAGGGGCGAGTATCAAGACCTGCGCCTAAGTTAACAACGCAGTCGACCCCTTGCTCTACCAGTTGCTGAATATATCGATCGATTATCACAGTTCGAATCAAAACATTGAACTGAGTGTAGGTCGATGTTTCCTGCGAATAAATATAGGGTAAAACGGCAGATTTCCTACTATTGGACTCCAAAGAGTGGCCCATACATCGGCAATTGTTTTTACAGCCACCCAGTAGGTATAGGTATACAATTCGTCATGCCAAAATGATTGACGTGTTATCGGTAAAAGAAGAATACACACTAATTACATTGGGCAATTTAGCTAAATCGGTAGCCATAGGGTCCCACAAAGAACTCACTATCAGTGAGTTCTATTTATGATTCTCAAATGCGGCATCGATATCTAAATATACACTGTTAAAAATATGAAACATTCTTAACTCAAAAAATTAGGCGGTAATGATTTTAATATCTGTCGCAAGGGAATATCTCCTCCCTGTGAATGGTCTGGCCCTATGCCATACATTGGGAGGCATCAGCAACAAACTAAATTGCTTCGGCACCCAAACATGTGCTGGCGTCTCTTCAGGGGAACGGTACAATTCAAAAGCGCCATTTTCCCTATTAATACTTGAATCTAAATGTACGTAAAAAACAGTAATCAATTCACCCACGTCTTCTTCTCTGATAAATGGGGGCAAATGAGTATGAATTCGAATATGTTGCTTGGTACTTGGCGTTGTTAACCACGCATCTTTCTTTAAAATATACTCGGCCTGCTTGCCTTTAAAGTCAGGGTGCTCCTCATTTAAAAATTGAAGACAATGCATGTCAAAGACAGCCGCCATTAATTTTAAAACGGGGATCTCTTGCTCCCAAATATTTTTCCTCCCTGACTCATAATCTTCACCTAACGTATACTCCTGACCCTCTTCAGATATAATCCAATCACAAAAAGGTTTTAAGACCGACTCGTATTCCGAAAGGTCATAAGCTACTACAGGAAATCCTTCAAAACGTCTAGTATTCATGCAAAACCTCATCAAATAATGCTTCTCTTAACAAAGGATCTCTAGGATAAAAGTATCGTTTCAATTTCATAGGTTGTAAAGTTTTAGAATCATAGGAAAGACCAAAAACTTTAGTTACCGATTGATCTTCATCAACACTGCCTAGCCCTGACGTTGTCGGCTGTGGCATATTATAAAATTCCGCAACGGCAGATACGCTGCCATGACAAAAATAAACATCTTTACGGTTACTATGAGTGCCCAATCCATGACCAAAGGGAGACGCGAACGTACTGCCTAGGGGTAAACTGGGTTTTTCATGATAACTGATATCTAAATCATAAAATTTAACCGTTGTTTTTTTACTTTCGCAAAAATAATTCACGCAGTAATCATCGTGCGGATTTTTTATATCTAAATCAAAGTCACGATACGTTTTGCGCCCTCCCGAGTATACCGCCATGAACTTGTCTTCAAAATAAGTTATATGATCAGCAGCCTGAAAACTAAACTGCTGCAGACGCCCCAAGTCAATGCCTAGGCCAAAACAAGACCCTATTTCATCCACAAATCGAATAAGAATTTCATTGGGTACGTAGCCAACATTAAAAAGATTTTCCTCGATCCGCCCATCACAAATCGTAACCTCTTCGGCAAAATAAGAGATTGATTGATTAATCTGCGTAAAGAAATTTCGATTAGAATTCATCAAGCATATTATGAAGTCGAATCCCCCAAAGGATCAAATGATTTTTAAACTAGTTCTAGCACACTTAGATCGTTGGTTTTTTCAGTTCTGACTTTTTCACAAATAAAGGAAATTAAAGACGAGTTAGACTTTCCACCCAAAGCATTAGTAGCGAAAATTGAGCCAAATTCTTGACGCATACTACTCTCCAAAAATTCTTCATATTTTCTATCAAATAACATTTCTGTTTTCTGAACCGGATCATCAATAGCTAGCATAACGTTTTTTCGAAACATCGCGTAGCTTCCTTGGCCACAAACATTGTCAAATCGAATATAACTTTACTATCATCAGAATTAGAGAGGAAGAGATTTCCCGTCGATGCCGCGAAATCTCTAGAAGTAATATCAGTATATTCTAGAACTTCAGCCGAAAGTTGTAGACTCAATAAAAAGAAATGAAAAATAATAAACTTAAAACTCATAGTTAAGTCCTTTTAATTATCAGCTCACCCGAATCCAGCTTGGTTCTAATAAAAAAATTCATCGCGGGTGGTTTTTCCGTGCCTTTTACTTTCGACTTTAGATTGGGATCCGACAAGTCTCTGACTTCCGTTCCCCCAGGGATTTGCATTTCTAAAATGCCTTTCCCTAATTCAAGGTCTAAATTGCGCGATGGAGGAATGCTGGACAAGCTTACTTTTAAGCCTCCATCCTCTACTTTAATTTTACCAGTCACCAAAGATTGGTTTATATTTACTGTCCCCTTTTTAACCAGAATTTTTACATTTCCATCAATTTTTTCCATCTCTAAGCTACCTGACTGAATGTCGACCTCAACTTGATCACCGATTCCCTCAACCCTCAAGGTGCCAGAATTTAATTGAACACCTTGGCGAGGGCATGAAGCCGCTAGTATTTTTTTAAGGTCAAGGCATGGCTCCTTGGTTAAATTTGATCCATTTTCTAGTGAACTAACGAACCATAATATTTTAATTAGTGGCGGAAGTGGCGGTGGAAAATCGTTCTGCGCAAACGTACTTTTACTTCAGTTACTAAAAGGCAACAATTAAATCGGCATTTAAAGCAGCAAAAATTAAAGTTCCTATTTCTGCCTTTTTACTACTGTTTTCAAAACGCGAAATTGCGGCCTGTGTTAAGCCACTCTTTTTTGCTAAATCCATCTGTGACATTCCACTCAATTTTCGAATACGCCTAATAGCTTCAGCGATCTGATCAGCAGAACGGATAGCCATTGAATTGAATAAATCTTTAGCAGTTTTTTTCATAATTCTATATTCCGCATACCCAATGAGGGGTGCATTAATTATACTCTACTCGATACAATCTAATTTTAATATTGAGTAGAGTATATAACGAACTCTATGTTGATTAAGGCACGTATTACGATAAAGATAAATGGAAGGAATGAGATATGAGCACGAACACGGACAATTTAAAGCTGCCACGGTTAGTGGAACCGAAATGCTTGTTTACCTGATGCGGTTAAAAGGACTTACTCAAGCTGACCATTCTAAAGAGCTTGGCGATCAGCCTGTAGTCTCAAAAATTTTAAAGAGGAAGCGTGAGTTGAATTTTCGTCAAGTAAAGGCTCTTGCTAAACGATTCCAAGTTTCTCTTGAAGTGTTCATCTGATTTCATTTAGCCTAACCCCGTGAACTGGAGCCGAGTAGCAGTGAATAGGCCTGAAGATAAATTTTTTTCTTACCGTGCAGATATTGATGGCTTAAGAGCTATCGCTGTTCTCGGCGTATTAGGATTTCATTTTTTCCCTGAACACATAAGGGGAGGCTTTGTTGGCGTAGATATATTTTTTGTCATATCCGGCTATTTGGTTACTGGTACTATTTATAAAAACTTAATCAGTCATCAGTTTCTTTTTGAAAATTTCTATATAAAAAGGGTGAGAAGAATTTTTCCAAGCCTGATCGTGGTTTTGATCTTTAATCTTATGGCAGGAATAGTTCTTTTACTGTCAGACGAGCTAAAAAGCCTGGGTAAGCATATGGTGGGAGGAGTTGGTTTTTTTTCTAATTTCCTACTCTATTTTGAAAGCGGCTACTTTGAAAAGAGTACTGATTTAAAACCTCTATTACATTTATGGTCCTTAGCGATTGAGGAACAATTTTACTTAATATGGCCGGTAGTTATCTGGATTGTTTTTAAGGTTAGTAGACCTTTTTTGAAATTGGCTCTGGTTGGTATTTTTATTATTTCCCTGAGTTCAAACTTTTACTGGAGCGAAATTAATCAACCCCTGAGTTTCTATATGTTGCCAACAAGATTATGGGAATTGGCTTTGGGTGGTCTTTTAGTGTTTGCAGAGAAAACAAAGACTATCGACAGAATAAAAAAATTAAATATGGGCTTTTCTCTGCTAGGGTTTTTAATTATTTTATTTAGTTATCGGCTTATAACTAAATTACACTTATTTCCGGGATTTTGGGTGCTCCTGCCGACGATTGGTACAGCACTTATTATACTGGATAGTCCAAACGGCGTACTTAACAGGCTCCTGTCATTTAAACACATAGTCTATATTGGCTTAATCAGCTACCCCCTGTATCTTTGGCACTGGCCGCTGCTATCATTTGCCAATATAGTTTTTTCTCAAACCATCCCCACGTATATGATGCTAGTCGTGCCAGCGCTTTCTTTCCTATTGGCTGTGGTCACTTATGAATTTATCGAAAAACCGATAAGGCGAATGAAAATTTCATTAAAATTGACTAGTACTCTTTGTTTAATTCTATTCTTTGTAGGTTTTGCTGGGTATTTAATGATAGCACTTGATGGTTTTCCAGGTCGTTATCCCCAATATGAAAACGTGAGACAGACAAAGACCGAGTTTATTCCTACGGAGGCCGATGAAGAGGCCAAAAAATGTATGCAGAATTTCCTATCCATCGAAATGTGTGCCGTGGCTAAACTAGAGGCGCCACCTACAGTCCTATTAACAGGTGATAGTCATGCGACCCATTTATATCCGGGTTTAAAAAAAATTTACGATAAAAAGGGAGATAATTTACTGAGTCTTGCCAAAAGTGGCACTCCGCCGTTTTATAAAATTAAAAGCAAAAGAAATCCAGATACCAGTTTTGATGAAGTCTTCGAATTTTTAATTAAAACGCCCTCCATTCATACAGTTATTCTAAGTGCTTTCTGGATGACCTATTACGAAGAATTTGGCGCCGAGATACCGGAAGGAAAATATAAAAATACACTTGTTGATGTGGATAACTTAAATCAAAAAAATCAAAATCTTGTTTTTATAAATTCTCTTTTACGCACTATAAAATTACTACATCAGCATAATAGAAAAATTATATTGATCTATGATATCCCCACACTTCCTTTTGAATTAGACAAATGCATCCCAAGGCCCTTGATCAAAGGGGCCGGTGTAGATTGTAGTTTTGATCTGAAACCAGTTATGCTTAAGCAAATGGGATACAGAAATGCTATTAAATCAGCTTTAAAAGAGGATCATAAAACTAAAATTCTAGATTTAGTGCCTGTCCTTTGTGAGAATAGCTGGTGCTCAGTTTTTAAAAATAATAAAATGATCTATACAGACAGCGATCATTTAAGCATTGAAGGGGCTTATTGGCTTTTCGACAGGCTAGAGCGTGAATTTATAAATTAGGATTGTGAAAGTTAAAATCAAAAAGTTTTTAACCGACACCTATTTCCTTAGCTTATTTTTTTAGCTTCATTGATTTTTCATTTTTGCAATTCATAGCAATTCACTTCAGCCCCGGTTATGGGCTACCGAATCCAGTCGGACTACGTTTGCGACTATGCACCGGAGTTGAAAATGATCGCGGTGTAAAGTTCTATGAGAAGAACGGCTGAACGAAGCGAGCGTCTGTTCAACGGCCTCGACTTTTGTTCTGTGAAATATAAATTAAAGTGAGTCAGTTAATACTTAATGTGATGATGTGTGCATGAACAGCACAAACGAATTCGTAATAAAAGACCTAGTAAAGTTCTATAACAAAAACAAAGTCCTAGATGTTGGCGAAATGAATTTAAAGCCAGGACAATTCGTCGCTTTGATGGGAAAAAACGGCAGCGGCAAATCCACAATTATGAGACTGCTGGCTCAGCAAGAGCTATATAATTCGGGAGATATTTTATATGGCGGCACTTCGCTACGCTCCACAAAAATAAAGCTAAATCCGCAGACTGTTTTTATATCTGAAGATCAGGAACTGCCGTTTTCAGTGCCATTAACTTATTGGCTAGATATTCAGAAGAAGATGTATCCTGGGTTTGATGAAGGTGTCTTTCAACGCCTAATTCGTAGTTTTGAAATTGATATTTCTAAGACATTTCATAGTTTATCAAGAGGCCAAAGAATAAAAGCGTTGTTTTGTTTAGAGGCACCTAAGCGTCCTAATATCTATCTTTTAGATGAAGTTACATCTGTGCTTGATCAGGGGTCTCGCTGGACATTGATGCAATTTTTGAAAGAGGAAATTGACCGAGGTTGCTTGGTCGTGATGAGTACAAACATCGCCAGCGAGATGCAGGGGTTTGCTACCGATGTTGTGTTTCTTGAAAAGGGACGAGTGAATTTCATTTCTAGAAGTTCTTCGTTGAATCAGCATTTTCGGAAAATTAGGGTCTCTAAAGATCAGGAAGAATTGGTTCAAAAAACCTTAGGGGCAAAGAGAATTGGATTTAATCATGATAATACCTGGACATTTCTTCTCCTAAGGGACTCAGACGCCAAACTTCCTATCGGTATAAACGATGACTTACGAGAAATTACTATTTCTGATGTTCAATCGTACTTCACTGCCAGGGAGGTCGATTTATGAAATACTTCCTTTTTAAAATTGCGACAAGATACGCGA
>NCGL01000111.1 GCA_002256935.1 Bdellovibrio sp. 28-41-41 | reverse complement strand
TGCTGGCGTTATCAGTTTAAAATTCTGGAATATATTATTTGGGGTACTAGCATTCCCATTTATATCGATGACTTTAACGGTCGTTCTTTCGACATTTATCTATTATTATTTGCAAGTTTTTGAAAAGCGCTCGGTCGATTACGTGCAACTACTATCCGTGGTCGTATTTGCCAACTTCCCGTTCTTCGTATTTCAGATAGCATCAAATTATATCCCCATCATCAGCATCGTCGGCCTTTTATTCACAGGCATGCTATTGATCGTAGGACTGACAGAAAACTTCAAAATGAGCAAAAAACGCTCAATACGCCTCGTCGGCACACTTTGGTTTTTGATCTTTCTCGTTTGGCTGAGCAATCGTTTTAGCGTCGAAAAGCTAGATAGATTTTAAGAAAGGTTTCCATTTATGCAAACCACAAGTCTAATCGTTTTACTTTTTATAGCACTGAATTTGAATTCAGCAGCCGAAACCCCAGCAAAAAAAGGTAGCCAGGCAAATCCACAAAAAAAAGAAGCTTCAAAAAAGGAACCCGCTGAAACCGTCTGCCAATACGCCGCCCGCTTAGGTAAAAAAGAATTCTTAAAACAAATCAAGATAACAAAAGCCCCAACGTATGAAAGCGAACTCAGAAAAATGTTCAGCGTAGATTCCTTCAGCGAGGTCGACAAACTTTTTAGCTTAGTAGGAACAGACGCCATAGACCTAACAAAAATAGATCTAGATAAAGACGGCACAACAGACTACCTACTGCACAGAAAAGAAGGCTCCATTCACTGCGGCGCCGTAGCGGTACTATTAGGCAAAAAAGACTACCAAATCACAATCGCAGGAGTCCCCGACTTCAACACCTGCGAGCTGAGCACCGGCGTCTATGCTCACAAAGACAAAAACTATCTAGTATTCTCAACAAACAACGAACTCTCAATCCAAGAAGCAAAAGCCAGCAAACTCTCAGAACTTTGCGTGCTGTAGAAACGATTTCCTAAAAAATAAAAAGGACTTCGCAGCGACACAAAAAAACAGGTACGGTGTGGGTATACTTTTTTTGAAATCCCCAGCCTTTCCCCAGAAGTTTCAATTCAAGCTCGGACCCACCCAATAAAAAACTTCTGGGGAAAGACTGGAGATTTCAAAAAAATCGGAATTTTTAATTAATTACGGCCAGTAGATCCAAACCCACCAGCACCACGTTCAGTAACACCCAAATCAGTCACAAGCTCAAGTTCCGCCTGGATAATAGGACAAACCACAAGCTGAGCAACTCGCTCTTGATCTTGGATTTCAACTGTTTCTTGGCTCAAGTTAATAACGATAATTTTAACTTCACCACGGTAGTCCGCATCGATCGTTCCCGGAGTGTTCAGCAATGTCATACCTTGCTTGATCGCCCAGCCACTACGTGGGCGCGCTTGTATTTCAAAACCCTCAGGGACTTCAAATGACAAACCCGTTGGAACCAGAACACGCTCCATTGGCTTTACAGTTATCGGTTTTTCCAGCTGAGCACGAACATCAAGACCGCTGGAACCGCGAGATTGATACGCTGGCAATTCACCTTTGAAATTAACTAATTTTTTGATTTTAACTTTCATAGCTGGCTCCTTATGAATTCATCCACCATGAATTTTTAGATTCGACATTGGGTCCAACTAAGGCGCCCGACAACAAATCTAAGTCCATGTGAAATTTTAGATATTCGTGGACAGACTCCACACTGATTTTTGAAATCATCTTTTGAATATCTTCGACTGATTTTGGTTTTTGGAAAACAAGTTCATTAATTGCAATACTATTCATGCGGTTTTCAACATCATCCGAACCTAACAAAATAGCCCCTTTAATTTGGCTTTTGAAAAAATCGACTTCTTTATTTGTTAGACCATGTGATTTTAATTTTCTGAGTTCTTTTTCTGTAGTGGCGACTAGTTCTTTCAGCTTTTTACCATCACAGGCCGCCTGGATGGTGATAAATCCAGAATCCGACATCGTATGCAACTGACTTTGGATGGAATAAGCTAATCCTTTAGTTTCCCGTACACTTTGAAACAGGCGCGATGTCATTCCTCCGCCCAATACAGAATTCACGATAAAGGCTTCCATACGTAAATCATCACGGAATGAAGCCGCTGGCAGGGCCATCAACACACATGAGTTTGTTCAGAATCTTTATTTTTCGCCGTTTTTGATTTTGTAAAAACAGGGCGATTTGTACCCAATCGAGGGATACCGTGTATTGCTTTTCGTTTTTTTAAATTCTTATTTAAGAATTCAACAATACGGTCGTGATCTAAATTACCCGCACAACTGATCACGAGGTTCGAACCTTGGTAATTGTCGTGGTAGTAACTATAAATATCCGACTCTTTAAATCCAAATACAGATTTGATCGAACCCAATATCGGCTTACCAACATTGTGCCCTTTGTAAACTGGTTCCAATAAATAATCGTAAATGATGTCGTCGGGTTGGTCTTCGCTCATCGCGATTTCTTGTATGACTACGTTTTTTTCATTTTTGAAATCCTTTTTAGAGAATTTCATATTAGAAACCAAATCCACTAAAACATCGAGCGCCGCTTTCCAGTCGTCCTTTAAAACTAAACCATGAAAACACGTATGTTCTTTACTGGTGAATGCATTCAAATCACCACCCAAGGCTTCGAGTGACTTTGCGATATCAAATGCCGTTCTTTTTTTAGTACCTTTGAAAACGATATGTTCTAGAAAATGAGTGATACCAGATAATTTTTCGGTCTCATAGCGAGAACCGACATCTACCCAAACGCCCACAGAAAAGGCCAGAGCCCTAGAGTGGTGCTCCGTCACTAACGTGGCGCCACTCTCTAGCAAAGTTTTTTTATATTTTGGGATCGGCATTCGCAATTATTGAAGTAAAGCTTTACGAGATAGCTTAATACGGCCAGCTCTATCAACTTCAAGAACTTTAACATCAATCATTTCGCCTTCTGTAAGGACATCAGTGACTTGTTTAATTCTTTCGTTAGCGATTTCAGAAATATGCAATAGACCTTGAGTTCCACCGAAAATTTCTACGAAGGCACCGAATTCAGCGATTTTAACTACGCGACCTTTGTACGTTTTGCCAACTTCGGCTTCCGCACAAATATCGTTGATCATTTGGATCGCTTTTTTAGTCGCTTCTGGATCACTGGATGCTACGTGGATTGTTCCATCATCTTCGATTTCGATCTTAACACCAGTGGCTTCCGTGATACCACGGATAACTTTACCACCCGCTCCGATAACTTCGCGAATTTTGTCTGGTTTAATTTTAAGAGTTTCAATTCTTGGAGCGAAATCAGAAATCTGGCCACGAGGCGCTTTGATGACTTTTTCCATCTCTGTTAAGATATGCAGGCGACCAAGACGTGCTTGTTCAAGAGCTTGCTCCATAACTTCGAAAGATACAGAGTCAATTTTGATATCCATCTGAAGAGCTGTGATACCTGTTGAAGTACCAGCTACTTTAAAGTCCATATCACCTAAATGATCTTCATCACCTAGGATATCGCTTAGTACGGCGTATTTGTTGCCTTCTTTAATCAAGCCCATTGCAATACCCGCAACGTTGCCTTTGATCTGAACACCAGCATCAAGAAGAGCCAGTGTACCCGAGCACACTGTACCCATTGAAGAAGAACCATTACTTTCCAAAACTTCACTCACGATACGAATCGTGTAGGGAAATACCGCTTGGTCAGGGATAACTGGTTTCAATGCGCGTTCTGCTAAATTCCCGTGACCGATTTCACGACGACCTTGACCGCCGAAGCGACCAACTTCACCGACTGAATAGGACCGATTGTTCATCATCGCCAGTACCTAGAGTTACTGTACCAAGAACTTGCGTTTCACCGCGAGTAAATAGACCAGAACCATGGACGCGAGGTAAGAAGCCAACTTCGTTAGAAATAGGGCGTACGATTTGAGTACCACGACCATCTAAACGAATTTTATTATCAAGAATGAGAGCGCGAGATACTTTGTATTTCACGTCTTCAACGATTGTATTTAAATCTTTAGCGCGTTCTGCTTTTAGATCTTTTTCAGCGATCGCTTCTACATACGCTGTGTGAGCTTTATCATAAGCTTCATCAACCGCTGCATAACGTTCCATTTTTTCTTTAACTTGGAACGCCTTTTGGATTTCTGGAGTTAAGAAAGATTCAACTTGAGCACGGAATGCTTCGTCAATTCTTTTTGGTTCGAATTTGCGTTTTGCTTTTGATCCCGTTTTTTCACGTAGTTCATCTTGAGCGTTTAATAGAGGCTGCAAAGCTTCGTGAGCAAATTTAAGAGCGCCTAAAACAGCCGCTTCATTTACAAACTTAGTTTCGCCTTCCACCATCAAGATACCATTGCGAGTTCCCGCAACGATCACATCTAGATCTGATTTTTCCATTTGTTGCGGAGTTGGATTCGCAATGAAATGTCCGTCAACACGTCCTACTTGGATCGCCGCTGTTGGACCTCCGAATGGGATGTCAGAGATATGAAGTGCTGATGAAGCACCTAATGAGGCTAGAATTTCAATTGGGAATGAACCATCTGCGCTAAGTACTGTAGCCACAACTTGAGTTTCGTTACGGTAGCCTTCAGGGAATGAAGGTCTTAGAGGTCTATCGATCAAACGAGCAATAAGAACTTGTTCAGTGCTTGGTTTGCTTTCGCGTTTGAAATATCCACCAGGGATTTTTCCAGTGGCGTAGAATTTTTCTTGGTATTCAACTGTTAGAGGAAAGAAATCTACAGTTGCCGGTTCTCTTTTAGATACCGCTGTTACTAATACGATATTGTTTCCGCATGTAACAAGTGTCGATCCATCTGCCTGCTTGGCCATTCTTCCTGTTTCAATAGTGATTTGTTTGCCACCAACGGAAGTAGTTACGGTCGTTTTCATCAAAGCTCCTTTTTGAGTTTTGCTGACTCTAAGTTTTTTTCTTTTTAACATTAGAGTCTAATTGTTTAGACTCTAACTTTGTTTAGAGTCTATTTGTTTAGACTCTACATCTGTTTAGAGTCTAATTATTTTGTTTTGGATTAATTTAGCTTAATACTTTTTTTTCTAAAGGTAAGAGCGCTGTAAACGAAAATTATTTTCTGATTTCTAGATCAACCAACATTTGGTTGTATTTCTTAGCATCAGTTCTTTTTAAGTAATCAAGCAATTTACGACGACGATTAACTGCAGTGATAAGACCCATTCTTGAGTGATTATCTTTCTTGTGAGTCAAAAAGTGTTGAGATAAGTGACTGATTTTTTCTGTTAATAAAGCGATTTGGATTTCGCTTGACCCAGTGTCTGATTCATTTCTTTTGAACGCTTTTAAAATTTGCGCTTTTACTTGCTTATGGACTGCCATTAAAGTCTCCCTTTGTATGTATACGAATATACGGTTAAAATGCCAAATGAGCGTCATGGCTGACGGATCTTTAGCAGATAAAGGGATAAACTGAATCATTTGTTAGGTCAATTAGAAAGCATTCCTGAGGGACAGAAATACTCGAGTTTAATAGCGCCTGCAGGAAGACCGCCTTTGAAATAAACAACTTTGCCTTCAATGCGATCAACTTCGATTTTCTCGACACCATCGTGTTTTATATCGAATTTATACTTTTTGGCGACCGAGTCGTACACCGGAGCACAATCTAACGTTAAAGACTTCACGAGTTCTTTGATTTTTTCACTCAAAAACAACAGCTGGCTGCCATAATCTTTAGCACAAACGCTACCGCGAACGCCGTTCGTCTCCTTTGACAGTGTCTCGTAAGCAATACCATAGCTCTCGTTATCACTTTGGGCTAAACACTCGGCATCACCCTCGCCAACCACGATCGAATGGAATTGAAACTTTTTCAACGGCCAGTTGGCTTTAAGGTACTTTACTAACTCCTCTGGTTTATTACGCTTTTGAACAAAACGTAGTCCGTCCGTACCTTCATAAGGCGTCTCGTCGGCGTCCGTTAAAAAAACCACGTTAAGAGAAGCATCGCTGCGCATGAATGGGGCCTTGCTGACTTTCTGACGCTCTAGGAATCGATAGGTCGCATACACTCCTTGTTCGTAGGGAGATCCCGATTCAGTTCTATGAATAACGTGTGAAAACAGATTCTCGGCATCCGTCGTTTTTGAATCTAAATAATATTTACCATTAGTGACTTCTTGCAGCTGGCCATCGCTGTATGAATAATCAGGATCATCCACATCTGTTGTAATCACACCTACTCGCCAATTGATTTGCTTCAAATTAGTAATGAATAACGGAAAACGCGCAGACATGTTGCTCTGCTCATCTTCCATCGACAACGAGTTATCTACGACAAATAAAACATCTGCATTTGAAATCTCAGCTAACGTGATCGTCTTTTCTACTTTTACATACTGAGGTTGAGTATTAGTCGGAGGTGTACCGGGAGGATTTTCTGCCACGGGATCTGTTCCACCAGTGCCCTGATCTTCATTGTTGTTTGAATTGTCGGACGGAGTTTGCCCCGACGAAGCTAACTGATCAAATCGGATTTCACCGGGTTGACCACAATTGTTGAATGAGATCATCAAAATCAACATTCCAAAATTTATAAAAATAATACTTAATTTTCGTTTCACGCTAGATTACTCGGCCTCTGACGCAAAAACATTAAGTGGTCTAGGTTAAATAAAACAGAAAATATTATTGCTTCTTAGCAACGCGAACCTCTAGAACGACAATGTTTTGCCGAAAAAGTTCAAAGAAAAATGCCTAACTTCAACTACTTCCATAGAGCAAATGACAATTTAGGCTAATCAACAACGCCGGATAGATTGTTACGAGTTTTGTACAGAAATTCGACAGGAAAACTTTATCTGTCTGTATATCGACACAGGAAATATTCGAAAATTCGACTAAGAATACGTCAGCAAAACAAAACATAAAAAGGAATCCCTTAAAAAACTTATCAGTTCTATTCTTGCTATCAGTGCATTTCCCTCAATTCATTTTCACATTGGATTCACCTAGTGAACAGAACCCAGCACTACTCGCCTAAGAATTAACGAAGACTCGTCGAACAGTGATCTTTTCTGCCAAATTTAAGATCCCGACCAACTGCGTGTCTTGGAAACAGAACAAATCACCCTTATAGTTTAATTTAGAAATTCTGTCTGACAAGGCATAAGACACAAGTCCGCTTCGTAGTTTGCCGGTCTCATTAGTATCAAGCTGAAGGATTTCGTAGCCTTGCAGAGCTTGCCATGGCGTTAAAAAATACGGCTTTTTTACGGACACATCCACTGTTGGCATTTCTTTTCGCAATTGATCTAACGTCAGTGCGTTTTCTAGAGAATAGTGGCCGATATCCAAACGTCGTAATTCTGTCATCACCGCACCTGTACCCAATTTTTTTCCTAAACAGTATATCCAAGAACGAACGAATGAGCCCTTTGAACACCAAAATTCAACAGTGGCCGTCTGTCCCATGATACTAATGACTTTCAAATCCCAAAATTTCATTTCTTTAGGCGGGCCTTCAAAGTTCTCAAGCGTTTCATCACCGCGAGCAATATCGTACAGCTTTTGACCATTCACTTTTTTTGCTGAGTACATCGGAATTGGCAATGATTGCTCGCCCGTAAAATCGAGAATCGCAGCTCTCAAAGCCTCTTCACTGACTGTTTTTTCAAACGTGTGAAGAACTTTACCTGTGATATCCCAAGTGTCTGTCTCTAGACCTAACTTAAATGTCAGATGATAGCGTTTATTTGAGCCCATCAGGTAATCAGATAATTTTACCGACTCGCCAACTAGGCAAACCAATAAACCATCGGCCAAAGGGTCGAGTGTTCCGATATGCCCAACTTGCTTGTCTTTAATGATTTTACGTAAACCAAAGACAACATCGTGAGATGTAACCCCAGTATCTTTGTTGATCAAAAAGATACCATTTAGTTTGTTAGGTTTTAGATTCGTATTGAGAGGCTGATTATTCATCGTCAGATTTGTTCTGACCCGCTAACTGACTTAGGATTTGATCGACTTTGATTACTTTCTCGATAGATCTGTCGTGAAAGAAAGTCACCTTAGGTGTGTATCGAAGCTTTAGCTCTTTAGCAATATGTCCTTGGAATTCATACGCATGCTCATTCAATAATTTTTCAGTTTTCTCTGCCTCGTCTTCATCGACATGGTCAGCACCGGTTCCACCTTTAGGTAGAACCGTGAAATATAATTTTGCAAATTTAAGATCGGCAGAAATCACTGTACGACTTAATGTGATGAATACATCTACGGGTTCAGAAAATCCGCTGATGAGGTACATGCCCACAACAGCTTGGATTTCTCTTTCTACTTTTTGTATTCTTCGATTATCGTCAGTTTTTTTCATCTACTACGGATTCGATTCAAGAGTCAGTTCTTTACGAACTTCTTCTTTGATGAACGCTTCGATTTGATCGCCCACTTTTAAGTCGTTGTAGTTTTCGATGCCTATACCGCACTCGAAACCCTCAGCCACTTCCTTAGCGTCATCTTTAAAGCGTTTCAATGAAGCAATTTTTCCTTCGAATAGAATTTTTCCTGCGCGAAGTAAACGAACAGAATTTGATCTCTGGATTTTTCCATCGATAACAAATGTACCCGCAATTGTCCCAATTTTTGGAACAGAGAACGTGTTACGCACTTCTGCACGACCCATAATTTTTTCCACGATATCCGGAGTCAATAGACCCGACATGGCTTTCTTAATATCGTCGATCAATTCGTAAACAATTGTGTACGTACGGATTTCGATACCAAGTTGTTTGGCTTTATTTTGCGCGCCCACATCAGGACGTACGTTGAAACCAATGATGATACCTTTAGAGGTTTGCGCAAGCAACACATCCGATTCAGTGATGCCACCGACCGCGGAATGTAATACGCGTGTTTTAACTTCTTTAGATACTAATTTGGCTAACATACCCTGAACGGCTTCCAATGATCCGTGAACGTCAGTTTTAAGGATAATTGAAAGTTCTTTTACATCGCCTCTGTTAACTTTAGAGAAGATATCTTCAAGAGATAATTTACCTTTAGCTACGTTTTTCAAATTGTACGCTTGTTCTCGACGAATAGCTGATACTTTTTCAACTTGCTCTTCGGATTGAAGAACGTCGAAACGGTCGCCCGCTGCCGATGTATCATCAAGCCCAAGAACTTCTACAGGTAAACCCGGACCAACCGACTGAACACGCTCGCCGCGATCATTCGTTAAGCCTTTAACACGGCCACGAACAACACCTGCTACGATATGAACAGAACCTTTGCCTTTTTCTACTTTAGATTCGATGACGATACCCGTCGCTGAACGCTTAGGATTCGCTTTCAAATCACCGATTTCGGCTACGAGACTGATTTGCTCAAGAAGTTCTTTGATACCTTCTTTTTTCAAAGCGGATACTGGAACGAAAATCGTTGTACCGCCCCATTCTTCTGGGACTAATTCAAATTCAGTTAATTGTTGTTTAATACGTTCTGGATTCGCACCTGGCTTATCCATTTTGTTGATAGCAACGATGATAGGAACCCCAGCTGATTTAGCATGGTTAATGGCTTCTGCCGTTTGCGGCATCAAACCGTCATCCGCAGCAACCACGATCACCGCGATATCCGTTGCGTTTGCCCCACGCGCACGCATCGCCGTAAACGCTTCATGGCCCGGAGTATCCAGGAAGGTAACGCTCTTGCCATCTTCTAATGTTACGTTGTAGGCACCGATGTGCTGAGTGATGCCACCCGCTTCACCTTGTGCTACGTTCGCTTTTCTAATGACATCCAGTAGTGACGTTTTACCATGATCGACGTGACCCATGATCGTAACTACAGGAGGACGAATAATTTTTTCTGCATCTAAATCACCAAACGCGTACTCGCCTAACACATCGTCAGCTGTACGTTTTACATTTTGTGCTTCCCAACCAAATTCAGGAACGATCAATGCTATTGTATCGAAATCTAATTCTGAATTCATATTAGCTTGAACGCCATTTTTCATCAGAACTTTTATCAACTGAGGTGCTTTGATTCCCATTTCCATACACGCATCCGCAACTTTCATTGCACCGTAAACTTTAAGAATACGTTTTGACGCTTTAGCCGTTGTTAGCTGCGTTTTCATCGCATCGCGATCAAGAGTGCCTTTTTTCTTTTTAGGTTGAAAAACCATTTCACGTTTTCTGAATTCAACCGGATTGAAATTATTTTGTACTTCTTCGGCTTCTTTTTCTTTAGCGTTAGTAGTTGTATTAACGCCTGCAGGGCCACCTTCAATACGCTTAGTTTTTTTATCGAAATTTTTCTTACCCTTGTTCGTATCGTCGTAAACTTCCGTTGGAGGTAATACCGCAGGGGCTGCCGAGAAGCCGGCACGTAAAGTACGATTTTGAGTTCCGCCTGGACGAGGGGGACGTGGACCTGAGTTTGCGCCAGCACCGACCCCACCGCTGTTATTGTATCCACCTGTACGCTGTCCACCTTCACGAGGAGGCGCTTGTACGCGAGATAAATCCATACGACCAATAATATTACGACGAGGCTGAGGAGTTGACGAAACACCACTTGAACCCACGGACACTTCTTTCTTTCTAGCGACAGAAGCCGTTTGAGGAACGGCGACAGGAGCCACCGGCGCTTTTGCTTCTGGAACCGGTGTCGTTTTAGCTTCTACTTGAGGGACTACGGTTTTTTCTGGTTCAACGGATTCAACTGGCACTTCAACTTCCACCGCACGTGATTTCGTCACAACTTCTGGGAAATTAGGTTTTATCTTAGGCTCTTCAACCTTGGCTTCAACTACAGGAGTTTCAGCCTGAACCACTTTTTTAATGATTCGTGCGGCGCCTGGTTTAGAAGGCGGCATAACTTCTTCGTCAGTATCTTTAGATTTTCTTCGAACAACTTGAGAGTTCGATGCTTTGGAAACCACCGCATCGTCTTCTTTAGCTGGCGTCGTTTTTTTTGCAACTTTACGTGTCGCTGCTTTCTTAGGTTTTTCGGCTTCAGAATCACCGCCACCTTTTAATTTGATCTTTATTTGCTCAAGAACTTCTGGCTCAAGCTCTGCCATATGACTCTTCACGGGAATCTGCCACTCACGAATCTTGTCCATAAGTGCTAACGGAGTCATTCCAACTTCTTTTGCGAATTCAAAAACCTTAGGGTTCGTCACAAATAATTATCCTTTACTGGTTATTCTTACTCTTCGCTCTGAAGCTTCGAAAGCTCTTCTTTTAAGCGTTGGTCAGCTTGTTCCTTAGCTGACGAGTTATTAACCGCTGCTTTCGCAACCTGAGGTGAAGTTGGAACTGGAGTTCCTTCATCCTTATATTTTTCAATTAGATCTTTAGCGCTTTGGATTAACTTAGCCGATTTATCTGGATCATCGTAACCAGGGATACTCATCACTTCTTCAACAGGAGCTTGTGACAAGATTTGGAATGAACCAAAGCCGGATTGGAAGATGTTTTGCGCCATAGTTTGTGTCATGCCTGGCAACAACATCAAGTTGAATATCGCTTCCGCTGTTCTAGATGAAGCAATTGTTTCAGATACGATATCGATTTTCCAGCCCGTTAATTTAGCAGCTAAACGTACGTTCACCCCGCGTTTACCGATCGCCAAACTTAATTGGTTATCAGGAACAACGATTTCGATTTCTTTGTTTGATTCATCAAGGAACACACGTGAAATTTCCGCAGGCGCTAAAGCATTGCACACGAAACGCGTGATGTCTTCAGACCAAGGAACGATGTCGATTTTCTCGCCACGTAATTCTTGAACGATATTTTGTACGCGAGAACCTTTCATACCAACACACGCGCCCACTGGGTCAACGGCTGGATCATTTGATTTAACGGCGATTTTTGCACGTACTCCGGGTTCACGAGCCGCTGATAAAACCTCAACGATACCATCGTAGATTTCAGGAACTTCCATTTCAAATAATTTAATTAAGTATTCTTCAGACGCACGTGACATGATAATTTGTGGACCGCGTGTTGTTTGACGAACTTCCATTAAGAAACCTTGCAAACGATCGCCTGGTTTATATTGTTCGCCCGGGATTTGCTCACGCAATGGGATGTGCGCTTCTGTACGGCCTAAATCGATAACGATGGCGCCTTTTTCTACACGGCGAGCGATACCTGATGCAATTTCACCTTTACGTTGTTCGAATTCGTTAAAAATAATATCGCGTTCAGCATCACGTACTTTTTGCAGGATAATTTGTTTTGCCGCTTGAGCCGCAATACGACCAAGATCACTTGAATCCATTTTAATACCGATAGAATCGTTTAATTGAGCCTGAGGATCTAGTTTACGAGCTTCGTCTAGTGGGATTTCAACTTCTTCATCGATAAATTTAGCGCGCTCAACAACTTCTTTGAATTCAAATAATTCAACTTCACCAGTCGCTTCGTTGTATGACGCTTCGATTTCTCTGTATGTACCGTATTTTTTTCGAGCGGCAGTTAAGATAGCGTCTTTGACAGCATCAATAATAATCTGCTTATCGATACCTTTATCTTTACCTACTGCTTCGATTACTTTCGATAGATCTAAAATATTTTCTGCCATAACGAACCTTCTTTTGTCTGTAAAGCATCACCCGAAGTGATACTTTGCTTATTGCTTTTTATTCTTTTTAACTTCTTTTTCAAATTCAAATAACACTTTTGCTTTTTCAATAGCGCTGACTGGGATTTTGATTTCCTCGCCGCCGAAATCAAAATACAAATCAGAACCTTCGACCTTGATCAGATCAGCCTCAAGAGATTTTGAATTTTTAAGCTGATTCACAGTAATACCCAGGGACTCAAAAGATTTTTGAGTTCGGAATTTTACTTTCTTCCCGATCGCTGTTTGAAAATGCCAAGGCTTTTTCAAAACTCGCTCTAATCCGGGAGTCGACACTTCCAGTTGGTAGTGTTCGCCAGGAACGATATTGTCGGCATCCAGCACTTCGCTTATTCCGCGAGATACATTTTCACAGTCTTTAATGCCAACATTGGGTACTTTATCGATGTAGACTCTTAACACTCGTGAGGAGAATTCAATATCGTAAAGTCGACATCCTTCTCGTTCTGCGATTTGGCTAGCGATGGATTCTACACGCTCGAGCCAACTTGGTCTGCTATCAGACCCGTCACTTATGTTATTATCATTCATTAAAGATGTCCCCAAAAACAAAAAAGTGGGTTTTTGCCCACTCAAGGTTAGAACTAACAAAAAAATATTATAGAATCAAGCATTTATCTTTATATAGGCACGTTTCGCAAGACCAATTTATAACCATCGTTCCCGCTTAAAATATCCTAAGTTTGTGGAAACGAAATCTGTTCCGATCAGTCATTGTTTAATTCGCAGTGATATTGAGTATTTATCAACTAGGGTTTAAGGTTGAGGTTATAATTAAGGGCAGCATTACCATCGGGGTAATAATTACTTCGTCGCGATACCTTTTCAAACCCATGGCGTTCGTAAAACTGAATCGCTGCCCGGTTCTCCTCATGAACTTCGAGCCAAACCTCGTCGAACTGGCTATACGCATCAACCAGAGCCTTTAGAACCTGAGCCGCAGCGCCTTGCGAACCTTTTCGAGAGTATATCAACAGAATCTCGATCACTGAGCCCAAGTCTTTAAATAGGACAAACGATTGAAGGTCCGGCGCAAAACTCCCTAAACTGTCTGATACCGATAATTCATCTAAGACGGACTCCAAGGTCCAACTAACGCCAACCAAGGACAGATCAGGACGCGAGCTCAGCACTGACTCGATGGCCGTACTATCTTGAATTGTCAGCGGACGAAATGTCATGGGATTAGCTTTCGTTCGCGTAGTTTTTAACTTTGTATTTCTTTTTAGTGATCTCAAACCAGGCTTTAAGTCTTTCTTCTAACTGCTGCTGACTTAAGAAAGTTTTGATGTTTTCTTTAAATTGAGCAAACGGAACTTGGCCGAACTTTAAGCGGTTTTTATCGAAATAATCTTTGGCTTCAGAATCCGTAATGAAACCCTTCATGGAATCAGATTTAACTTTGATAAAACGCTTGGCAACTAATTTTCGCTTAAGGAAACGCTCAAGTTCTGGATTCGACACTTGCAGGTTTTTCCATTCTTTAGATTGTCCTAAGTTTTTATTAATAGTCTCGACCGAGGCTTTGAAATCTTGATCATTGATTTGATCAAACTCGAACAAATTAGACTCGGTTTGCACAACGATCTCGAGCAAGACTTGTCCGACTTCGACGTTAAATCGTGTATCCTCAGGACTCACTAGATTTAAATTTTTGTCAGAGATCAAACCTTTTTCGAGCAAGTTTACAATCTGTACTTCCCGCGAAGTCACGACTTGGTCCGCCGCCGTTCCCACAATTTTAGAAATCAGAACCGATTCCCCATTCGCTGTTTTCTTAACCACTCCACGTTTGATAGATAAAGTTTTGTCTGTGGCCTTCTCTGCCGCTTTTTCGATGGCTAACAAGATTGAGCTGAATAAAAGAAATGAAAGGATGATCTTCATCCCCTAATGATAAAAAAAAAACACCTGTATGAACAGGTGTTTTTCGTATGAATCGTTTGATTTAGCTTAAAATACGTTATCTTAGAACTGAGGACTAGAACTGAACTTTAGCTGTTACACTGATCAAAGTCGAGTTCAGTTGCTCAAGAGCTGTACCGTAGTATGGCTGATAAGCAAACGCCGATTGGTTACGACGAGATGACAAGTTAAAGAAGTAACGGTAGTCAAATCCAACCGTAAATTTAGAGTTGAACGTTACATCCGCACCTACGTTAAGACCTAAATCAATCGCATGAGAATTCGTTGAAGTCTCGCTGCTAGAATCAGAATAGTAGTTAGCATAACCTGTGTTTGCCCACTGGAATGTTCTGTATGTGTACTGACCAAGACCACCTACGAAAGGTTTTACCATTCCAGAGAACATAAAGTACTTGATACCGATTGAACCAGAATACTGATTAACATCCATATCGGGAGCTACATAACCATTGTAGTAAATTGGATTCATTGTGTAGTTAGAGAAAATGAAGGTGCCTTCAACCGCGTATGTATCATCGTATTTAGTTCCAAAGATTCCACCCAAAGAGTAGTTTCCGCGGATGTTTGATGAATCTGGATGATCAGGCATACCAAGTAAAGCGCTGAAGTATCTAGTCTCAACAGCGGTCGCAGGAACTTCTTGCTCAGCTTTTAAAGCCGATTGAAGCTCTTCACGAATCGCTTCACGAGTGAGAACATCTTTTTGTTCTACTGGTGACGGAGTTACTGTTTGCACAGGAATTTGAATGATTGTTGGCTGCACAGGTTGTGCGGGCTGAACCGGCTGAACCGGTAGGGTAACCGCAGGAGTCGCATCGTCATGCTTACTGTTTAGTTGGTCAAATTTGGCACCAAATAAAACGTCAGCACGTCTTTTTTCATCGTCTAAACGAGATTGCTCAAGTTTTTCAACGATTTTTGTTTCTGTCTGGCCTTCAGCATCTACACGCGACTTTTTCATTTGGTCGGCGCGAGACTCAACCATTGGCGACGCCTCTACAAATGTAGTTGGTTGCTTATGGATCTGCTGTGTTGCGGGCGACTGAGCCTGAACAGTATTCGTGTTCTGTGCATTAGCTTGAGCCGTCGGCGTCGCTTGATTTAAAATATAAATCGGCTGCGTCTGCTGGCCTGCTGCAGGTTGTGCTTGAACAACGGTTCTTTTAGCCGCTGGTGCACTAGTTGTGTAAAGTTGTTCTAGTTCAGAATCTACTTCTGATTCTAATGCCGCCCCTTGCGTAAATCCAACCCCTGGAATTAAAGAAAGGACCGCAAGGATTAAAAACGATTTCATAAATCTCCTCGTGGTATAACTATCCGTTCTGCATATCAGCAATCCTAGGGCCAAAAATTGTTACACATTTGTTTTATAGCTAAGTGATTGAAGTGGTTGACCAATCCGTTTGATTGAAATTTGTTCACGAATTGCAGAATTGATAAAAAAGTGACTGTTTCTGATGCTGTTTATGAAATTATTTCTGAAACTCGATATTTTGGGACTGCTCACGCTAAGGTTTTGCGGGTGTTGTAATACTATTAAAGAAGCAATGAGGACTGTTTATTGACCTTACTCTGAACTCGGTTAGCAATATAAAGTAAGTACGCGAATGTAGCCTGCTCTTCATTAAAGCATGAGCAAAAGTTCAGCATCGAGAATTCGACAAAGCCATTGAAGGTCAGCGTCAAAAAGTTGCGCTTCTCTTGATTCAAGGCAAAATATTTCTTGAACTCACCAGAATTCATCGCTACATTTCATAGCTTCTGTTGGCCTTGTGGTGGAATTGGTAGACGCGCTGGACTCAAAA
>NCGL01000024.1 GCA_002256935.1 Bdellovibrio sp. 28-41-41 | reverse complement strand
GGAAATAAAATTCAGTTCTTTGACGATTACTACGGTTTGAATAGCGCGCTTTATAAGAAATTAATTGCGCAGGGACTTCTTAAATAGATCTCTTCTGGGCAGTCGGGCAGTCAGCTCGGACAACTGGCAATCTGGCATCGGGCCTATTCTTGCGGCTGGTGTTATTGATTAAATTATTTTTCTTCGATGATCTTTGGAGGTGGCAATACTTTGTCGCCTTTTTTTTCGGTCTGTGACCAGACGTTTTTGATTTTTTCTGATAGATCTCGTTTTACTTCTAAATATTGTCCTAACCGCTTAAGGCCAACACCCTTATTTAAGCGATCTAGTTCTTCTAGAGTAATATTCAGCTGAGCTTTGTGAAGGGCGCGAATTTTATTGAACGCCGATTTCTTACCTGACTCACTCGTTTCTTCATTTAGCTTCTTATATAGAGCTTCCAATTCGGCGTTTGATTGTTGTTTTTTTTTATTAGTGTCTTTGATAATTTCAGAAACGACAGATTCTTCTTTTTGAGTGAGTTTTAGCTCGTCGGAGATTTTCCAGATAAAGAGATCTTCGAATTTTTTGACTTGCCTGTCTACCTCTGCCAGCGCAGAAAAACTAACGTAAAATAAGGCGAGCATGATTTTTATATATGTCATAAAGTAATAAGCCCCGACACTACTTCGGGGCTTATTACTATTTTTAGTTTGTTAATTTATTTAAGCAATCTACATTGAATCGATTACATCTTTGGTCAAGTCTATATTTGAATATAAATCATCTCCCATTATGTCTTGAGAGTTATATGAGGACAGAACCGTGCTGTCCAAAACTTCCGGCGCATTTTTCAACAGACCTATCAATTGGTCTTCATTCTTGAATTTTACTACTGCATGATTTTGACTCACTTGGGTATCAATATTCCCTACCGTTTTCACACTGATAACAGCGGCTAAAGCACTCATCGTCACTAGATACAATCCATTACGCCAGTGACGCTTTAACAAATCCTGAGTTTTTCTAATTGGCGGCGGCGGCGGCTTGATTTCCTTTGTTTCCACTTGCGCCATTATTTTATCATGCAACAGTTGATAATAGTCTTCCGACTCTGGCAACTGCGGTTCGGGCTCAGCGGCCTCTAAACGTTTCAACATTCTTTCTGTCGTTTTTAAATCTGTTGGTAAGCTTCTCGGGTTCATATTATTCAACCTCCACGTATTGCGCGACTTCCGAGTAGAAGCCACCAAAAGAATCTGCCACGCTCATATCTGATTTCTGTTCAAAACTATCTTTTAACTTCATCAACGCGTGTCTGTAATTAGCTTTCGCTGTGTCGTATGGGCATTCCATAATATCTGCGATCTCCTTAAAGCTTAAATCTTCGTAAACACGTAAGATCAAAGCGGTTCGTTGTTTAGTTGGTAACTTATCAATCTCTTCTTGTATTTCTTGTGACAGTGCCGAGTGTACCAGCGATGATTCTGCCACAGCTCCCACCGCTAGCTGTACGGAATCAATATCCGTTGTTGTACGTCTGCGTTCACGTAGCTTGTTCTTCGCCGTATTCACCGCAATTTGGAACAACCAGCTTTTGAAAGAAGATCGTCCTTCAAATGCATTTAGTTTTTCGAAAGCTTTGATAAAGCTTTCTTGAACTACGTCTTCTGCCATATCTAAATCCTTTACAAATCGAAGCGACATACGTAGCAACGATTTTTGGTGCCTTTTTACGATCTCAGAGAAGGCTTTCCGGTTTCCTGTTTTAATCTCCTG
This sequence comes from Bdellovibrio sp. 28-41-41, assembly GCA_002256935.1. Lineage (GTDB taxonomy): Bacteria > Bdellovibrionota > Bdellovibrionia > Bdellovibrionales > Bdellovibrionaceae > UBA2316. The sequence continues at coordinate 69,347 of NCGL01000024.1, read as the reverse complement.
TACAAGCTCATTGTCAGTTAAGATTAGTAAATCTTTTCCCATTGTTTAGACCCTCGACTTGGTAATTAGGTTAATTTTTTCTATTTTTTTTCAGTAAAAAAAATTTCCTTTTTACTTTTAGTGCCTATTCGCCTTTTTCACTCACCTCATGAAATCAGCGCCTACTCACTCGATCACGGGAAATAGCCCTCTTATCCAAACCCGCTCTCTGCTTATCTACTAAGCAACGAAAGGGCCAACAAGAAAAGGCCAACTTGACCCCGAATCATAAGTATAACTTTGGATAAACTCTAGACAGCTAAAATCAAATACAACCAATACGATTTGGAAAATTTTGAATAAGAATTTCTTATGGCAAATGCGAAGCTTCGCTAATTCTGAAAATAATTTTGACAGAGCCAAAATGCATCCTAGGCATCTAAGGTGCCAGGTCCTAAAAAGTACAAACCTTCTTACTTTGTAAGGGTTTGTACTTTTTAGGACCTGGCACCTGGCGGGTGGTTAGCCGATGGTGACTTTGTTTCGTCCGGTTTGTTTTGAGGTGTATAAAGCCTTATCGACACGGTCGAAGATGAACTGCCATTGGTTGTCGTTGCCTTGTTTTGAGGTTACGCCTACCGAGACCGTTACTGGTATTATTTTACCTTCGAATTTGAATTCATGATTTTGAATTGTCGTACGAATGCGTTCTGCGATTTCCGCAGCTACCTTGTCGGGTGTTCCGCTTAGGATCAATACGAATTCTTCACCGCCATAGCGAGCGAAGAAATCGTTAGAACGGATTAGCTTTGTCGAAACTACGCGAGCCATATCTTTTAGTACGAAGTCACCGCATGGATGGCCGTGGCTGTCGTTGATCTTTTTGAAGAAATCGATATCGAACACAATCACGCTTAAAGCTTCGTTCAAAACTTCAGATCGCTTGATTGCCTCCGGGCCCTTTTCAAGCAATGCACCTTTTGAATAGGCACCAGTTAAAGCATCGCGATTCGCTTTTTCAAATAACATTTGTGTCGTTAGCCCTTCAATATTTCCAGTCTCTAGAAATTTGAAAATAACGTTACCTGTTTTTACTTGATCATTATTTTTTAATTCACACAAAACCATCGGCGGAAGAATTTGTCCGTTCACAATTGTTTTGTTTGTTGAGCCCAAATCGACCACGTAAACTTTATCGCCTTTGATATCTAGTCGTGCATGTGATCGCGATAAACTTTTATCATCAATAAACACATTAGATTCAATCGCACGGCCGATTACAAACGCATCAGTCAACGCCCATTGTTTTCCCTGATAGCCCGGAGGTCCCATAAGGACAACAAGCATCGGAGGAGCACTATCGGATCTAAGTAGCTCTTTTTTTAAGGTGGTATCCGATGCCACCATCGTTTTTTCGTTTGTATCGTCTTTTCCTGACATATAGAAATAATATCCCTAAAATATGGAAGCTACAAATATTTTTGAAAAACTGAGACCAGTAACAACCAATACTTTCAACTAACTAATAACGACGTCTTCTTCGATGCGATAGTAACCACGCCATTCTTTTAGTCTGGCTCTTGGTCGTGACTCGTCAGTTGGGTATTCGATTAGAACATAAGTAAGTTTAGAGACCTTTCCTAAAGATGAAATATCAAGCGAAGTAATCTCGGTCCATGTTCCTACATTGAAAAACTCTTTATCCATTTCCCACTGACGGTACTTATAGCCTTGTGATTGGCCAAAGATAACCGTATGAATTCGATCATTATTTAACAAGCGACGTGCCGACAAAGACAAATCCGGAAACAATGCACTTTGTATCAGCATCTTAGACAATGTTTTCAGAGAGAAATTCTTTCTTGGGTTATTCTTAAAGAAAAAATTAGAAACAATAAATTTTACTGAAGCAATAATAGAAGAAATAAACAGTTTTGTATGATTGAACATAGTCCAGGTCACAAGCTTTTTAAATGGACGTACTTTATCAATAAACGGATATTTCATTTTAACTTTGAGTACTAGCTCGATAAAGAAATGACTTCCGATCGGTAAATTCAAAATAGGTTCTGGCAAATTCTTTTTAAGAAAAAACTTCTTGGGATCAACACGGTTAATTGCATCATACATGTGCCCGTGCTCGATATGAAAACCATCAAAGTAATGCATGATATTTTTAAACCGAATTGGAAAGCCAATAACCTGATTCAGATATAACTTACAGCTAGGCCATAACATCGCCTGATCCTGGTTACCGATGATATAAGTAATTTGCTTGTTTTCTTTAGCTGCAAACGTCGCCAAAGCATCAAACACGTTCTTGTGTCCTTTAACTACCTTTTTAAGCAGCTCTAAAGACACAGATTCAGTCAATACAGATAAGAAATGGCCTTTGTAATCAACTTGTAGGAAATTTATAAAATCACCATTTATAATCAATTCTACTTCGTAGTCTTTATAGATACCGCTCGAGTAATAATTCATATACTCAACGAATTTTTCATTGAAATAGAATTCTTCTAAAGGATTCATCCCGCCGTTCTCAAGAAATCGGCCCTTACCCAAATGAAGGTTACTAATCACCAATTTGATTTTCTTAGGGGCTTCTTTTTTTACTTCGATTTCTTCGACGTTCATTTTTAGTTAGCTTTTTTTATTGGCGTTGCGGTATCCGATTTGTCTTCGATATGCGAAAGCGCAATACGAAGTGCTCTAACAGTCATTTTAATCTGACTTTGCGTGTTTTCTAAACTTTTATTTAATTCTTGGACTTTCTCACGGTAATTATCGATTTCGCCCTTAGCTTGATCGTTCTTACGTTGTAAGTCCAACAATAACTCGTCTTTAGACTTAGCAATGGCCTGCTTTTCGGCTTTTACTAATTCTAGACGATTTTCAAGTTCACGCTCACGGATACGGATTTTTTTGAAATCCGTTTTGATACGCAATTCTAACTCATCTACTTTCATTTTTAATTTCTGATTATCAGATTCTTTAAAAGAAAGATTTCCTTTAACGATAGCTAATTCATTTTTGAAATCAATTTTATTTTCGCTTAATTCTTTTTCAATGCCAGAAATACGCAGAGTGTACTCTTCAGCCTTAGTGCGCATGATTTCTGATGCTGTTAAGATCTCGTCGTTTTCTTGACGGAGACGTTCTATTTCTTTCTCTAAATCTAAGATTCGATTTTGAGCCATTCTCAAGTTTTCAGCTTGAGCTAAACTGGCATCAATAGACACCTGACTTGAGTTCGCTTTTGGTGGCTTTTGTGTCACGAGCATAATTCGCTCGTCTGGCATCACATCAGGGTCTAATCGTGAAGTAGCCGATGTTTTGTGCGGCGACTCTGACGAATCAGACTGATTTTTCATTTTGTTTTGTTTATTTGCAAACTGTGTCACGGCCACTGTTCTGTCCGCATCTGCATTCGCAGCAGTTGATCCCATTCCTAAAATCTGAGGAATATCGATACTGTCCATGCTTGAAAGAGGCACTGTTGCATCATTTACAGCTTCAGGTCTTTCTAATTTTATTTCACGCATGACTTCTCTGGCTTGATTCAGCCCTTGAAGAAAACGGCTATCGGCTTGTTCTACTCTACTTCCTTCGTACTGTGGAGCCGATTTGCTCTCGTAAGTTGATTTTCCACCACCGCTATCAGAACGTGTATTTACTGTTCCTGATTTATGCACAGGTGATAAATACGCATTGATTTGATCAAGAAAATCACTCGAAGATTCTTGGCCGTTGTAGGTTGGTTTTTTCTTTTCTAAGTTTTTAAATTCGTCGGATTCGCTAAGATCACCAAAGTTGACGCTTTTGTTAGCCATCTTTTCTGCTTGTTCCCAAAAATCGTCAGGAGAACTCTCTGATGAGCCGCTACCGAGCCCAACACTCATACCTGATTGTTCAGATTCAAAACCCGGCATCAAGAAATCAGCAGAAACATCTGGTTCATTTTTTTTCTTTTTATCTGAATCACTTGCACTACCATAGAATGTCGGCTCGATTTCATCTTTATCATCTGAATCGAGATCAATTTGATCCACGTCCTCAAGCAAGGAGCTTAGGAGATCATCTGCTGCCGAATTTTTCTTATTCGAATTTTTCTTTAACATTCTAACTATTTATCGGCCGTTTTGGTAAGGACTTAAAGAAAGCATGTCTCTAAAACAAATATTTATTGCACTAGAAAAAGTGTCTAACTAATTGACACTTTTTCGCCAGCGGTTCCCTCTAAAATTGATTAGAGTAATCTTTCGCAGGGAAAAGATGAACTTTTCGGTCAGTGCCCAAAAAAGTAACTACGACAGAAAATACACATCTAGGTCTTTTATATAGACCTTTGGCGGGAATGGAAAATGCAAAATCAGCTGTAGAACTAAATATATCCGTTTCTTAAAGAAGGTTGTTGTGAATAAAAAGAGTTTGGTTTTTAAGCGCTCGGTCTCTAGTTTTATCTGTCTTACGTTGATCGCCTCATCAAGCACCTTGGCTGCTCCAGTGATACCCGAAAAAGGACTCCGCGATGTTAGTCCAAAAATGGTGGACGCCCCAAACTCAATCGGTTATCAAAAACCTGAAAACTTTTTTGAACCTAGTGCGGACGGTACAAAATATATTCCTGAAAACTATACCGAATTAACAACTCAACGAGCCGAGTGGATCCATGATGAAGCCAACATCGTAAAGCGTGTTGAAGCCGATAACTTGAGAAAAGATTTAATTACAATTGCAGTCATCGACCAAGGAGTCGACATTGGAAACAAGAATATTCGCGACAGAATTGCTTTTGATGTAGTAAATGGACGTATAGTCGGCGCTGGTATTGATTTCATTGGCGCGGATAGATTTGCCTCTGCGGTTCTTCTTGATCCGTGGATTTACTCTATAGGTTCAAAAGGAATAAATGAAGCGGGCCAAATCCAAGGAGCTCGCGGTGTTCGTGAAGACAATAAGAAGAAAAATCCTAAAGACCAACCGCTTTACATTTTAGAAAACCAAAACGATATTTTAGTTCAGCAACTGATGGATCGAATTCGTTCAAATCCAAAACTTAGCTCAACATTTTTCTCAAAGCTTAATACTAAAAATACGAATATCATTGGATTGCTAAGATTAATTAATTTTGAACCGAATGCAGACTTTATTGCAAAGTTAAAAGCGGCAGACGCCGTAGTTAAACCGAAAATGAATCCTGCAATCTTGGCCAAAGAACCTGAGCTTAAAGCTACTCACGATTTCGCAAACTCTTCTTGGATAATGGACAAAACTACTGGTCTTCCTGATTTCTTTTCGCGTGTCACCTTAGAGACCTTGGATGGTTTAGACACTCTTCTTAGTGAGATGAAAGCCATCTATACAGAGGAAAACGAAAAGTATTCTGAATTCAAAAAAAATGTTGATCTTGTAAGTAGATATTTCAAAATTCATCATTTCTCAACCGGCGCAAATAAAATGCAACTGGAAAACTATGCATACGCTAAATTTAGTGAGCAAATCGCAATCAAAAAGCAAGGTTCAATGGCAACCGATAATTCCTATAATCTGCTTTTAGAACTACGGGCGCAAAAAATTAGAAACCCAAAGGCTGATTGGACAGTACTAGTTGAAAATGCCCTTATGGTTTACAGGAAAGTCTTTGTTGGAATGGCTCAACACCCTGATAGCCAGCGTGAATTCAGTGAAGTTTCCGCTTTCGTTACCGCTTTTCAAAGTGCAGATGAAGTTGAGAAGTTCTTATTAGAGCGTAATAAAGATTTTAACTACGATAAGCAAGTCGACAGTTTAAATGAGAAAGGAATCTGGGCTTGGGTAAAAGGAATAAGCTCTGAAATTCGAAGACGTTCTATCAGAGCGTTGCATCCCTTACTACATAGAGAAAGTATCGAATCGGATCATGGTACTCATGTTTCGGGAACAGCTATCCCCTATATGGGCGACAGATATCGAATTCTACCTTTCCGTGTAAATTTGGGATTAGTACGAGCGAATAAAAATATCCAACAAGAAATGGTTAAAAAAAATCTAGCAGCACTTGAAGTGTGGTTTAAAAAGCCAGTTGTTGCTCGCGCCGTTAAGGCTCAACTAACTAAAATAGGTATAAATTTGAATCATATCGATGTTGAAACCGGAACTGGCGCTGAACAACTTGCAAAATTTATGGTCCAACAATACCGAGGCAATTTAAAAGCCGATGTTTCTGGTAGCGGAATCGTTGGCCAGGTGTTGCATTGGGAGATTTCTAGCGCCATTGAAGAAATCGCTAAAAAGAAAGTTACAATTGCCAACCTTTCTCTTGGAGGAATTGGCCAGCAACCGGAACTTAGACCGACTATGGATACCGTTGGAGAAAAATTTGCTAGTCAATTGGATTTCATTTTTATGGAATTCCAAAAATATACGATTGCAGAAGCTGTTGTTACCAAGGGCAAAAACACTCTATTCTTCATGGCCGCAGGAAACAGCAATAACTTCGCTGATGCAGACATCCGATCAAACTACCCAGCCGACCTACGCTCGAAATGGTTGAATGAACATGCTAAGGCTGGAGACTTTGTTCCCGGTGAAAAAACAGATAACGTTGCCATTGTAATGAGTTCGAATGAAAATGGAAAATTATCAAATTTCACTAACGCCATTTTTACAAACAAAGCGATTTTTGCGATTCGCGGTGAAGATGTTTTATCTCAAACTTTCAGATACAATCTTGGCGGTGCAATAAATACCGTTGCGACTAAAGCCCCATGGTTATCCAATGCGATGAGAATGCTCTCAACACTTGATCCAGAAGATGGACGTCTTGACGACATCAAGACAGTTTTCAACTTAACAACAGAAGACATTTTGCAAAACCGAGGAATAATTATCGAAGCTATCCGAGCCGAGATGTTACATTTAGGTCTAAAAGGAAATGATGGGACATTAAGAATGGACGGAACATCAATGGCTTCTCCGAGATCTGCCTCGACAACTGGCGAACATGAGCTGAAGCATAGATCGACGGCATTGAATGGCGCGGCCGTTGGCGAAGCAGAAGCCTATGGCAAAGAAGGCTTTCTTCCTTCAGATATTATTAAGCGTATGCAGTCGGCTGGCAAATGGACTCTCATCGGTGAACCAGCGCCTGATGCAAGCAAAATTAAATATACTACTTTAAGTGAATTTGAAAAAGAATCGCCACAGTCTAAGAAAAACAAAGCTTTAGAGGGCGAACTAGACACTATTAAAAAATCAAACATCCTCTGCATCCGCGTCTACGGCGGGAAGTAGGAAACGGTGCCAGGCTACTTTTACGGACGCTGTGCGTCCGTAAAAGTAGCCTGGCACCCTTCTGGTTACAGACTTGGTTCGATTAGTCCTACTGATTTTTTAAATTCAGCGTATCTTGCTTTTAGTTTTTCTTTGTTTACTTCCACGATGGCTTTTACTCCGAAGTTTTGGATTGTGAAGCTGGAACACATTGTTCCTACTACGCAGGCTTTTTTAAGATCTTCGAATGTTGGTTTTTGGTTGAATGAAGTTAGATAACCAAAGAAACCACCTGCGAACGTGTCACCCGCGCCTGTTGGGTCAACTACGTTTGGTATTGGCATCGCCGGTAACAAGAAGAAACCATCCGTTTTGGAGTACAATACGAAACCATATTCACCGCGTTTGATCACAACGTACTGTGTTCCCAACGCACAGATTTTAGGAGCCGCTTCGATCGCGTTTTTCGCACCTGTTAATTGATCGGCTTCACCTTCGTTGATTAGAACAACGTCAACTTTAGCTAGAACTTTTAACAGGGCTTCTTTTTTAGATTGGATCCAGAAGTTCATTGTATCCATACCAACAAATTTTGGATTCTTAATCTGAGATAAAACTTGAGTTTGCAATTCAGGAGCAATGTTCGCTAAAAATACGAACGGAGTTTCAGTGAATGCCGCTGGCAATTTTGGATTGAAGTGTTCAAACACATTCAATTCCGTTTTCAAAGTCTTAGCTTCATTCATGTCGCCTTCGTATTTACCTTCCCAGTGGAACGTCTTTCCAGGAACCGTTTCTAGTCCAGATAAATCCACTTTACGAGCCAGCACCATCTCTTTATCCGCCTGTGAATAGTCTTCACCAACAACGCCTACAACGCGAACACTGGCAAATAAACTGGCTGCCAATGAAAAGTAGTTAGCTGAGCCACCTAGAGTTTTATCGGCTTTACCTGACGGAGTTTGGATTGAATCATACGCTAATGAGCCAACAACTAATAATTGTGACATTCGAGTCCCCTTCTGTTTCTTAAATTTATGTATGTGACGATATTGAATTAGGTTTTAAATGTAAAGTACGAATCAATTTAGAATTCGATGTGTCCATTTGCTGTGGATGACTTTCAAATTCACTTCGTAATTGTCCACACGCTGCAAAGATATCTCGGCCCATAGTACGACGTAACAATACGTGCGCACCTTTACCAATAAGCAACTGCTGGAACTTCATCACTTGCGAATCTGAGGGACGCTCAAACCCTGAGCCTGGATGTTCATTAAATGGAATAATATTAATTTTGCATGGGATGTGCTTTGTTAACTGGAACAACTTCTGCGCATGTTCGATTTGATCCGTAATGCCTTTAAGCAATACATATTCAAACGTTACGCGCTCGCCCGTTTCTTTAGCGTACACTTCACATTCTTTTAACAAATCTTTAAGTGGATACTTCTTATTGATCGGCATAACCGACGTACGGCTTTCATCATCATAGCCATTCAAGCTAACCGCTAAGCGAGTTCTATTCGCCGCGATTTTCCACATTTCAGGAACGATACCTGATGTCGACACCGTTACGCGACGACGAGAGAAATTAGTTCCCCATGGCGAATTCAAGATTTCGATCGCTTTAAACACTTCATCGGAATTATCTAAAGGCTCGCCCATACCCATGAATACCACGTTCGTTAAACGTTGCCCCTCACCCATGGCTCTTTGAACTTGCAAAAATTGACCGACGATTTGGTCTGCTGTTAGGCGCTTTTGTAGTTTTTGTTTACCCGTAAAGCAGAATTTGCAGGCCATGTTACAGCCCACTTCAGACGAGATACACAGAGTCTGACGATCTTCAGCGGGGATAACAACGGACTCAACCGTTTTGCCGTCACCAACATCGAATAAGAATTTTTGAGTGCCGTCTTTGCTTTTTAAATGTTTAACAACGGATGGAAGGTCGAATTGGATCATGTTTTTCAATTCGATACGGAAGTCTTTTGACAAATTAGACATCTGTTCAGGGTCAGTAACGTTTTTATCGTAGACCCATTTGTAGATTTGTTGTGCACGGAATTTTTCTTTACCGAATGACTTAAAAAGAGTCTCTAAATCCGCCAAAGTTAAGGCAAAGAAATTTCTAGAAGTTGTCTGCACGCTTGATTGTGCGATTGGTGCAGTTACCTCTGATGTTTCTGTAGTTTGAGACTCTGTTTGCATGGACAGAGATATGCCTGTTTTCGACTTAAAAAGCTAGTGTGAAATAAATTCAATCATCTCTTTGAGGTCAGCAGGAACGCAGCCCACTTTGCTGACGACGTTACCGGCGGCCACGTTTGCTAAAAGGCAGGATTCATTTAATGAAAAGCCAGCAACCTGTGACAGCGCTATAGTCGCAATAACTGTATCCCCAGCACCCGTAACATCGAAAACTCGCTTAGCAAAAGTAGGAACTTCGGTAATTCTTTCACCCGAGAAAATCGTCATACCTTCTTTACCTCGGGTGATAACGATGTCTTTAGTGTTCAACTTTTTTTGTAAAGTTTGACCGATTTCGTATACTTTATTTGGGTTTTCACGAAGATCTTCAAAATTGAACCCGGCAAGAACAAGAGACTCATCGTAATTAGGCTTAAATAGCGAAGCTCCACGATAGAAACCTAATGGCTGAGTACGATGTGGATCGACGAATACCGGTACCTTTACCCGATTAGCTTCTTCGATCATTTTTTGGATTAAAGATTCATCAAAAATACCTTTAGCGTAGTCCTGAAGGATAACACCATCATACTGAGGTAATGCCTCAGAGTAGACTTTAAACACACGGGCACTGACCGTTTCAGATAAGTATTTTTTTAATTCGTAATCGATACGTACGATGTGATGAGGACCCGCCATAACTCGTGATTTACGAGTGGTCGGGCGAGAATCATCAACTTGCATAAGGTCCCACGGAATTTTAGCATCTTTAAACAATGGTTTTAATAAATCGGCGCCGAAATCATCACCCACGACCGATAAAATACCCACCTGCGCACCTAATGCCGTGATGTTTTGAGCCACGTTCGCAGACAGTCCTAAACGTTTTTCTTCAGATTCCACGTCCATGACCGGAACAGGAGCTTCCGGAGAAATACGCTTCACTGCACCGATGATGTATTCATCTAATCCCACATCGCCGACTACCAAAACTTTCTTGCTAGCCATTTGCGGGATCTTGTTAAGGATCTGGGTTTTGCGTGTGTTATCTAATTCTATTTTTTCAATATTAAAACTTGTCTTCAATGAAGCCTCAAATCCTTATGTATCAATTGCCAGCGTTGGTTTTGCCTGGTTGCCTTTGTCCATTTTTGCTATAGACGACTGCGCCTCAGTAGTCAATTTGTCCATTTCAATCACTGCCTGAGCCATTTGCGGCAAAGCTTTCTGACGGAATGTAGAGATATCGTCCATCGCTGTTTTCATGTCTTGGAAAGCCACTTTCAATGTATTCATATCCAGACTCGCAGACGAAGCCTGTTTTTGAATTTCCACGCCTTGAGTTTTCAAACGAGACGCCGTGCCTGCGATAAGATCGTTCGTCGTTTGGTTAACGCTGTTGATTTTATCTAATACTATTTTTTGGTTAGCTAAGGCCATCGCCACAGTCGCCGCCACTTGCAGAGCGCTCACGGTTACGTTCAGCGAGCGATTCACGCCGCGAACCAATTCCTTATTATTTCGCATGATGATCTCTGTGGCGATCACACCTTGCTGATTTACGGCGAGCTGTTGCTGTAAATCGATGATTCGTTGACGTAATGGGAACAGAATTTCTTCGCTTAAAAATTTATTTTGATCCGAACCCGGCGCTACTTCACGCTCCAGTTTGTACTGAAGTTTGTTATCGATCACTTGAGATAGCGCGATCATTTGAGTCAATTTATCGCTAATCTCACGCATGCTTTTTTGATCTTCAATCAGTGTGATATTATCACGTTGTAATTGATCACGGCCATTTTCTAAAGATTTTATGATCGCCGCAATTACATCTTGAGCCGATTCAAATTTAGAAAAATATTTTTTTAGAGGATCACCTATACCAGGCAAAAAACCAAGAGTTCTTGAAACCCAACCCGGTTCGAAACTAAACTTAGAAGGGTCTAATTCCTCAACTTTCAATTTCAAGTTGATTAATGAGTTAGCGACTTCGCCGCCCTCTTGAGAACGATCAGATAGTTTTTTAACGGGTTGTCTTAGTAATTCACTCTTCTTTGCGGCTTCTCGTTGCAAATCTAATCCAAAGGTATCGACTGCGGCTTTGTTGTCTTCACGACCTTTATAGTCCTGAGGATTTAAATTCAAAATGCGATCAATGAACTCGGTGGCTTTTGTTTCTATATTTGCTTGCACCGTCGGGCTGGCTTGCAACTGTTGGTTAGCGTTCGATATAGCTAAATCTTTCTTAATCGTTTCCGTAGAAAAAATATCATCAATGCGGGTATTCTCTGCTGTTTTAGTGTCCACAAAAACTCCTTTTACTTAATTTGCTTTAATAGTTCTGATTTTTTAGATTCAAATTCTGATTCTGAAATTACACCTTTAGTTTTTAAATCATGCAGTTGCCCGATTGTTTTTAAAACGTCATCGTTCGTTGGCCCACTAGAATCGCCAGAACCTATCGATTTGGCTACGTTCTGACCAAGAGCTAATGCTGTTGCGAGTTCTACACCAGCAGAACTGCCATTGCCTTCTTTCGTCAAACTATCCGCTGCTTGAAACTGCGTGTACTGTTTCATATCGCCCGTAATTTTCATCGAACCCATTTTATCAATTTGTGCTTGAACTTCTTCGGGCAACGAAACGCTTTGAACATAGAAAGATTCCAAACTTAAACCATAGTTTTCAAAATCATCGGCCAATTCCGCTTTCAATGTTTGCGAGAAGTTTTGCTGATTAGCGGCCATATCCAAAAACGAAACTTGTGATTTTCCGAAGTATGTCGCTAGTGACGTCAAGATCGTAGATTTCAACTGTCCTTCTAAATCACCCGACATGAAAACTTCTTTGTTAGAAGAAAGTTTTTGGTAAAATACTTTTGGGTTTTTAACACGGTAACTGTAGGTTCCAAAGGCGCGAACACGAACAACACCAAAATCTTTGTCGCGTACTGTGATCGGAGAAGCTGTTCCCCACTTTTGATCGATCTGTTCATTCGTTGAAAAGAAAATCAAATCTGATTTGAATGGCGATTGAAACATTTTATCCCAATTTTGCAAATTGGTCAGCATAGGCAAGTTGCGTGTTTCAATCGTGTGCATACCCGGGCCAAACAAGTCGGCCACTACACCTTCATTCACGAATAAGGCTAATTGTGTCTGACGAACTGTCAACTGAGCTCCGTTTTGAATTTCGCGATCTTGCATTGGGTACCGGTAGGCTAATACCCCTGGGGCTTCATCTGGCCATTCGATTACATCAAGCATTTGCTTTTTAAAAAACCCAAAAACCATTCCCGCCTCCTATAGAGTTGCCCCTAAAATATATCGGGAGTTAAAAATAATGACAATAAACTTCTTATACGGCTTCGGTACGCTTAACTTGTTGCAAAACGCTGAATAACGGCTTTAATAGGAGCCAGTTTTCATCAAGGAGATTATCTATGACTTGGTTCCTTATATTAGGCGGTTTAGCTGCGTTAATTTTAATCAGCATGACCTTGGTCAAAAAAAGTCGTGGCTATTCAAGTGCGTCTGGAATCAAAAACGTGAATGATGCTACTAAGGTCTTAAAATCAGATCTGTTCAAGCTTCAGTTCACCGAAAACGCCGAGAAATTCGGAGAAAAAATTTCTCAACAATTTGATGAACTCGAGAAAAAATATAACTCTTACTTACAGACTCTAAACCAGAAATTTAACCCAAGCGAGATCACGTATGATCGCTACCTTCAACCTGTGCAACAAGTTCAACAAAGTCTGTATGAAAACTTTAAAAAACTAAAGGACGTAACTATTTTCATTGGCAACAATGCGACCAGCGCAAAAGAACTCTCAAAGAAATCGTCTGATTCTTTGTCCGTCGAAGAGAAAAACAAACTTGAGATCAATAAAAAGTATCTGACTCATTTTGAAGAGCTGTACTCGATTAATCAAAAAGCCTTGAATGAGTTAGATTCGCTGACGCTATCACTAGCCCAGGTGAACTCTGGCCAGTCCTCAGATCCAAAGCAAATTGAATATTTAGTAAAAGAGCTCAGCGCCCTCTCAGAAAGGGCGAAGAAATATAATATTCAGTCCTAGAAATTCATAGAGAATCTAGATAGAAACAAACGGTTTTCTTTAGGCGTGTTGTACGTACCCACGTCTTCACCGTACGTAACTAAATCTAAATTAAACCATGTAAACATCGCAGATAATCCCGCTGATAGGTAACCTTGGCCCAAACCAACACGATAACTACCTTTCCACCAATTTGTGACAGCCCAATCAAACTCAAAGCCTAAGTTTAAACCTTTGTGCAAATTGAAGGCTGGATGCAAAATATTTTTAATATCTAGAGTTCCGCGTCCGCCGAAAATCCACATGCTGGGATATTCCCAGCGCGTACCGATATCGATGACTCGAGTCAGTTTAGCTGGCTTTGAGTCCGCACTGGCTTCTTTGTTAAATAGTTTTAGACTTCCTATCGAGTCCGCATCTACAACGTTCTTGATAACGGCACCAAACGTTGGTCTAGCTAAACGAAACCACGAAAACAAGCTGTCGTCGTCAGGAATATGTGGTTTGTAAAGTAAGCCAATGTCCGCATCAATAAAATAGCCTTCCTTCAAATCGGAAGTTTTAATCACATTAGAGTCAGCAGCTAACTCAATCGCATCCACAGATTTACTGAAGTAACCTCGGTTAATTACCTTACCGGTAATCCCCCAAGCGACCTTGGCGTTTTCGATGTCCTTGAAGGTATCTGCATAGCCTAACGCTAACGTTGTATCTAGGTACATTGTTGAGCTAATAGAAACCGGTTGATTCGGTGTTAGCTCTAGCGACAGGTCTGCGGGGATGAAACCGATCCCCCAACCTCGCCCTACCCAAATTCCGTTTGGAGCCGTAAAGCGCGCACCAAAGGACTTTCCGTACTGTTTTTGAATCGCAGTAAAGATGGCGTTCTGTTTGTCTGTTTCGGATCCCTTGGTCGAAGACGCATCAGAGATTTCTTTGCTAAATGTAGCAAATGCGTCGGTCGCACCCAAATCGAAGGATAGATTGACCTCGTGGCTGTCACGAAATGCCAACCCTGCAGGATTGTAAAACAAAGCCGAGTAGTCATTTGCGACAGCAACGAACGCATTCCCCATGCCTAGTGCGCGTGGCGACTGATATTGTTGATGAATTCGATAAGAAACACCGTCATAGGCCGCCAAACTCAGCTGGCACCATAAAAGGCAGACCCCTACGAAAGGTATTAACTTTTTCATTTATCCTCCATCATAGCACTTCACAAAAATTGTAAAAACAATTTATACTTTTTAGTATGCGTAGTTTTATAATTTTCATTTTTTTGACCTTTGTCGTGCTAAACGGGAGTAATGCAGCTCCCCAATCGGCACCAACGACGGTATCGCCCATTGACGACAAATCTGTGTTGAAACATGAAAACGATGATTTCTTCCCTCCGTCCTCACCGCATAACTTCCGTTTGCAGCTTGGTGGACTCAGTGGAGCATTTAACGACAACCATGAATCGGACTGGCATTGCTTGATTGGAATAGCACGACGAACTGAATTTGAATTTGAGCGGCCTTTTGTTTGGGGCGCTTCACTAGCATCGAATGAAAGCATTGAACTAAAATTGCAATCTGATTTTTCAAGTTTGTTTTTGATGGATCCGATGTGGAAAGATTACGGGATAGGCTTTAGCCAGTTTATTTGGGGTCGCGACGGCGTTTCTAATTTGGTGAATATTAACCAATCAAAACTAAATATCTATGCTGATTTTGCAACGTACTTTCAAGTGCAAGCCTACTATGGCTTAAAAGGTCTTGCTTACTCGATCTCGTTTCAGTCTTGGTTTTGAATCGATTCTAACCACAACACAAATCCATCAACCTCTCTGGATAAGTCTTTAAGGTCACCATTGTTATTAATTAAAACGTGAGCTTTGATTTCTTTCTGAGATATTGGCATCTGCGCCGCTAAACGTTTTTCTATTTCCTCATCGGACCAATTATTTCTAGATTTAATTCTTTTTATTTGATTTTCAACACTGCACGTAACCATCACAACCAAATCAAACGACTTTTCCATGTTTTTTTCAAACAGCAATGGCACATCGTAAAACAAATACTTTTGATTATTTTTTTCATGCTCATCTTTCGCTTTCTCAACAGACAAGCGAACTTCCGGGTGAGTGATAGATTCTAGTTTTTCTAATTTTTGCCGATCCGAGAAAACGATCTTGGCTAAGACTGCACGATCAATATTTCCATCCGGTCCCAAGATAGACGGTCCAAACTCTGCAACGATCTTGGCATGCGCCGGGCTCGATTTTTCCAAGTTTTGTTTCGCCAATACATCTGCGTCCAGAACAAAGCGTCCCTTTTTTCGAAGCAAATCTGAAAATGTAGATTTACCAGTCCCAATAGAACCAGTGATCCCGATCCAAAGCACTCAACCTCCTGCACTATTCCCAGTATGAGACATCATCGCCCAGTCTGTCCTGTAAATATTTTGGTCAATTGAATTTTTTTTGGACTATGGTCAAGGCCGAAAAGGCCAATCTTTTCTTAAGCTACCTATAGAAAAACCGATAAATAAAAGCAGTTGAAGGGAATAAATGGCGCACACTTTTGAACGTTTTGGTAAATATGTACTCCTTGAGAAGCTTGCCTCCGGCGGTATGGCCGAAGTTTATTTGGCTAAGAACTCAGGTGCCAATGGCGTAAGTAAGTTCGTAGCTATCAAACGTATCCTTCCCCAATATTCTGATAACGAAGAATTCATCGAGATGTTTAAGGAAGAAGCGAAGATTGCCGTGAATCTAAATCACAGTAACGTCGTTCACATCCACGAATTCGGTATTGAAAGAAATCAATTCTACTTGGTTATGGAATACGTCGAAGGTAGAAACTTACGACAAATTCTGAATGAACTAAAAAAGAAAGCTAATCATTTTCAAGTCGATCAAATCGTTTACATCATCAAGGAAGTTTCCGCGGGATTGGATCACGCACATCGTTGCTTAGATGGAACAACTGGTAAGCCTCTTAATATCACTCATCGTGATATGAGTCCGCAAAACGTTATGGTCAGCTTTGAAGGTGAAATCAAAATCATCGATTTTGGTATCGCTAAGGCGGAAACTCAATTAGAAGCCACTAAAGCGGGTACATTAAAAGGTAAATTTGGCTACATGAGTCCCGAGCAAGCGGATGGACAAAACATCGACTTGCGGACTGACGTATTCTCGTTAGGTATCGTTCTTTGGGAACTTCTAGCAAAAGATCGTCTATTCTCTGGCAGCTCAGAAGCCGCTATTTTAAGAAAAATTCGTGAATCAAATATTCCGTCCTTAAGAAAAATCGATCCTTCAATTCATCCAGAGTTAGATAAAATCGTAAGTAAGGCGCTAGCGAAAGACAAAAATCTTCGCTACCAAACATCAGCTGCTTTGCACCGAGATTTAAATAGATTTTTAAATACACATTATCCTGAATTTTCTCCACAAGATTTTAGCGTTTTCATCAAGCATGCATTTGCTGATGCGTACTCTGAACAGAAAGGGAAACTGGTTGAATTCTCTCATATCCATGCGAATCCAGACGGCGTTGATTCTAACACCGTTACGCGTGTAAATGAGAAATTCAAGAATCAAAATCAAAATCAAAATCACTCAGGCCATGATTCGAATTCTAAAAAATCAGAAGGCAGTCCAATTTTGGTTAACTCTGGTATGTCAGAGAATAACGTTGAAAATTTGCACCTGAATGTAGATATCAATGAAAACATTGATGTAAAGTTGAAAAAACGTGATGGCCGTCAAGAAGAGTCAAATAAAAGCAAAACATCGATTACGTCTTTGTCACACTCGTCGTCACCGAAAACGCGTGCGACTAGGTATAATTTTGAAAAAACTAGAACTAAAAAAGACTCTAGTTTCCTTACGCCCGTATTAATGGCCGCCATGGTTATCGGTGGTTTATCTTGGTATCAATTTGTTTACAAAGGCGAAAGTCATAATTCATCGAACAACCTGGTCGATACCGGTCCATCTCCGGTTGCATTGTGTAAAGCACAACCAAAACTGAAAGAGTGTGTTTCTAGATGTAAAGATGGCGACAAGTCAGTCTGTGAAGCGATTGGTGCGATCACTAAACCGGTATCAGTTCCAGCAGTTAGAAAGTTTGCTGTCCATTTTGATTCTGAGCCAAAACAAGCTGAGATTTATTTGGATAACGTATTCCAAGGTCGCACTCCTATGAAACTGGATATCGCGTCTAAAGGTGATGTTCGTATTAAATTTAGAAAGCAAGGTTACTTTGATGTCGATAGATCCGTTTTAATCAACGGCGATAACATGATTATCAAGGAAAATCTGCAAGAAGAGCAGTATGCGCGACTCATAATCAATTCATTTAATGCTGGTGCCGATTACAAAATTGTAATAAACAATGAAAACAAAAGCACCTACGAGCTAAGACAAGAAATTAAGGTCCCGGCAAATCAAAACTTGGTTGTCGAGGTAACAAATTCTTTGGGATTCAAAGCGCGAGAGGTAGTTAACGTTCAAGAAAACACTCGTCGCACACTGGATATGGTACTTAAGAAAGTTGAATAATAATGCTAGCCAAACCACTGCCCTACACCATCGCCGATTTTCATTTACGGTCAGAGACGAACGCGTTTTTAATTAAAGCCAAAGGCGAGTGGACTAAAACGTCGTGGACAGAATACCAAAAAGACATTTTCAAAATCAGTCACTTTTTACTCACACACACTAAGGTCGAATTCGCCAAAGTGGGCATCGTCTGTAGCACTCGATATGAATGGAGCACTACCGATTTAGCCGCTCAATGCGCAAAACGAGTCCTAGTTCCTATTTATCCAGCAGTCACTCCAGAAGAAATGTCCTACATCATCAACCACTCAGAAATTGAAGTTTTGTTCTTAGAAAACAAAAACCAAGTCCGAGTGTGGGAAAAAATAAGCAAATCCTGCCCGTCTGTTAACACTGTGGTTATTATAGATAAATTTGATCTGCTAGATTCACCGATTATTAGCTGGGATAAAATTCTGGATGAAAAAATATCTCCAGAAGATACAAAGTCTATTAAACGCTCTATTAACTCCATCAAAATCGATACAATGGCCTCCATCGTCTACACCAGTGGAACGACCGGAAGTCCTAAGGGTGTCGTACTGACCCATAGACAAATTATTAGCGAAGTTGTTGAAGCATTTAACAGCTGCCAAGCCACAGCGGCCGATCGAACGCTGACATTTCTTCCTTTTGCTCATGTATTTGGACGCATTGAAAACTGGGCCCATGCGCATTTTGGCTACGAAATGGCATTTGCCGAAAGCATGGAAAAAATCAAAAGCAATCTGGTCGAAATAAACCCGACATTTGTTTTTGCCGTTCCAAGAATCTTTGAAAAAGTCTATATCGCCGTAATCTCGACTATCGAAAACAACAAAATTAAACAGATGGCTTTTGATTGGGCTCTTAAACAAGCCAAAAACAAACTAGATAAAACTCGTAAATTTGAAATGGTCCCACTCAAAGATTGGGCTCTAGCTGAGCTAGCACAGCGTTTAATATTAGATAAAGTAAAATTTGCATTCGGTAACCAATTGCGATTTTGTGTCAGCGGCGGCGCTCCACTTAATCCGGTTATTGCTGAGTTTTTTGCACAATGTGGGGTCATGCTTTTAGAAGGCTATGGCTTGACAGAAACCACAGCAGCTATAGCGGTTAATACCCCATTTGATTTTCAAATCGGCACTGTCGGTAGGCCGATTGGCGATGTTCAAGTTAAGTTTGCAGCCGACGGCGAGATCCTCCTTAAAAGTGATAAGATCGCCACAGAATACTATAATGACCCCCAAGCGACGGCTGCCGCATTTGAAGATGGCTGGTTTAAAACCGGCGATATTGGCGAGCTAACGCCCACTGGACATTTACGAATTACCGATCGCAAAAAAGACTTAATTAAAACAGCCAACGGAAAATACGTAGCGCCTCAAAAACTAGAAGGTCTGCTAAAATTGAATCCGCTGATTGCTAACGTTTTGATTCACGGTGACCAGAAAAAATATATCATCGCACTTTTGAGTTTGGATCACCAGCAAGCGGAAAAATGGGCAGACTCCAATGGAGTTGATTCCTCTGACATCAGTAAAATTATCAATAGTCCAAAATTTGCGGACGAGATTCGTCATCATATTATGAAAGTGAATTCGGAGCTAGCCAATCATGAATCTATTAAGAAATATCTAGTGATCGCAGATGAATTTACGGTTGAAAATGGCTTGCTCACCCATTCATTAAAAGTAAAACGAAAATTATTGGATCAAAAATATCACGACGTGGTCGAAAGCCTATACTAGAGCCAGAAGCGAAAACCAATAGACGCCGTATAACCTGAAAAATTTAAACTACGATTTTCGCCATTTAAATTCGTTAGGGTTTCACCAACTGTTTTAGCGCCTTGAAATGTTGTGACATCTTTAGAGTACTTAATTTCTTTAAATATTAAACTTCGATATCCCACTTCAATAACAAAAGACGTCGTATCCACAAAGCTCATCTCAAAACCCAATCCTCCGCCCATCTCGGCAGCGCTACCTTTAGCCTCGACCGTATGGTCTGAATTAGGCGATACGACGCCCGTATAGGCATGAGTCATCGTCAAATTCGACGAACCATAATAGCCAAACAAATAAAATCGATTATTGGTTTTTTTATTTAAATGAATTTCTAAACCGAGCTTCGGCGCGACAGCTGTAACATCAGAATCAACAGTGTATTGCGCTGTCGCACTGGCCAACCCTTGAACTTCTTTTAATTTTGATGGCTTTAATATCTCAAATGAAAAGCGCCAAGCTAAATACGGAGAGGAATACACAAAACCAAACTCACCACCCATTCCCACTTTATATTCATCGGAATAAGAATCAACGCTCGCTATGTTTTCATCAAATGGAGTTGTCTTTAATAGCGAGCTACCGCCCTCAACGGCGAAATAGCTAGCAAATTTTTCGTCACTTAAACTAAGTACGCGAGCTTGGCAGAAAAGTGCGGAAAAGAAAATGGCAGTTATTATCTTCGCGTACAAAGTTACCTCGAGGAGAGATTAATATAAATCCACTACAAGTTTACTAGTGTCTTTTTCACCCTTAACTTGCATTACTTTCATTTTACCCGGTTTTTTCAAATTCAAAACCATAGTTAATGTTTTATCCGTAGGATCTGAAATCAATTTACCGCTTGACACTAAGACGGATTTTTTGATCGTTTTGGTTAAATCATTCTCAAATACTCTAGAAACGGGCATCTGAGAGAAATCAATTACCATTTGAGGCGGGTTTTTAACCAATTGAACGTGGTAGAAGCCGGGAAGGCCTTTAATTTTTTTGCCTCTTAAATCACCGATATCAAAAATGTATCTTTCCATTTTGACGTTTGGCATAGATACCAATTGCATTTTAAGCATTGAAAATCCATTTCCTGCAATACCACCGCTGATAGCACCTTGATCTACGATCAAACTCTTCTGAATTTTTTGTGCTGGAGGCAGAGCCGCCTGTAACATCAAAGGTAATAACAATGCGCCTAAAATTTTAATCATATGGATCTCCTTATCCCAACTCCCTTTAAGGCTAACGAGAGCCGGCTTGCGTTGTCAAAACCATTTTTCCCAAGTCCTACTCAATCTAATACATCGTGAGGAAAACTATAGAACTCATTAATCATCTCTGGAGAATCGGAATCAATAGAGACTAAGTAGCGCGAATTCCAGCGACAAATACCTTCCGCCTTCTTTGAATCTAAAATTTTCTTAATTTTTAAAACTCTACCGGCTTTAACGTCATAACGTCCCATAAAGCTCGCTAGAACAACACCATCATCATAAGCATTATCTGTTTTCTCGACAGTGGCTAAAAATAACATCGTTTGACCGGTCTCTCGCATTCCATCTGTCCAGTGAATCGAATGCCCATCGAACCGACCCAAATCAACGGTCGCTTTAGAAAATGAGTAATCAAAATCACTATCTGAGTCTTTAGCTAAAGCATTCTTGATCCACGATGCCCCATTCGAAACTGTTATCAATTCACTGCTGGAAGTTTCGTTACCTCGGTTCAGTAACAGTAGATCATTACCAAATAACACATGTCCTTCAATATTGATTTCTCGCCCCTGCAGCTGCTTAAAAAGTTTTTCTAATTTAAATCGCTTATGTGAATGAATCTGAAATTGGGCATTCTCTGCGGAAATATAAAACACGCCGAGCTCATCACGATTCAATTTTGACAACGACGGAAATGCAATCACATAGTCTTTCCTATCCAGCGAAACAAGTGAAATACTTTCCTGATCTGGCTTAACTTTCTTTTGGTCTTTATAGGTGATCGATGCCGGATATCCCGAAAAGTTATAGAATTGATCTACGCCAGATCCTCTAACAAATAGACCATGATACTCATCACTGACGCCTAGGACCAAGTCCTGGTAATCGACTAGACCACTGAGTGAACGAATGACGTTAGATGTTTTTTCAATATTATGCATAGCAAATAGAGTCTGCCCGAAAAAAATTTCATTTTCACTCCAAATTTTTATAAATCCTCCGATAGGTCTATATGGGAGGACACACTATGTCTCAATATGATCCAAGTGAAATGCATGACTTTTTATCGATGACCCCGGAAAAAGGATTAAGACAAATTCTTGTCGATAACAAAACTTTCACAAATGACCACTTCAGTATGATGCTTAAAATCGTAAGGAATGGGAATAAGGAAACTTTTTGTGAGCACTACACAAAAAATGATTTTCCTAAAATCAAATTCACTCCAAACGAAACTAAGCACAAAGAATCATTTTGGGCTACATTAGGGAACGTTCTTGGTCAAAAAGGCATATGCCAACCAGCAACGCCACCGAAAGCGGCTTAAATGAACTATGGATACCTTCAATAGAGATGATCAGTTTAAAAAATTGACTATCGAAGAGAAGAACAAGGTCCTTCGTGACCTTGTTTCTAATCCAGAAGATATACTGTGCAAGTCAACAAGTGATCTTTTTGTCGTACGCCCTCAAGCTTTTAAATTACCGAACCTACTTCAGATCCAATTTACAAAGAAAGAACCGGTCGTTTTAAATGGGGACGAATTAATTTGTCAGTTTCTATTTAAAAAAGAAAATCTCTACATCTTTAAATGCCACTACAATACGGATGCAAATTTACCATGCCTAACTCTAGATACTGATTTTTACATGATCCAACGACGTGAAAACTATCGATTGAAATTCCCGGTAGGGCAACCCTCGAAAGTTACAATCAGCACCAAGGGTGAACTCTTCACCGGGCGAGTCTTTGATTTAAGTACTACTGGAATACGGGTCGCTTCGCACAAAAATACGCGCTCAATCAAGATGGGTGACGAAGTCGATATGGAAATCCAAGTACCAGGCCACGAAACAATGACTTTGAAATCTCACTTGCGCCATCGCAATGAAGGCAGTGAAATAATTAACGATCGAAAATTTGACTTATTTTTTTATGGCTTTCAGTTCCACAATTTAAGCTCGGGAAATGAAAAAAGTTTATCCCGCATTAACATGGAACTATATCGAACATTTCTGCAGAAAATCAGTAGCTAGCCAATTTCTATTGACCGTCTGTTTCCAAATGGATTCTTTTTAATTCCGATTTTTTTTCAACCGATTTACTTTCTAATTTTTCTTTTTCTTTTTGCTTAGCTTTGTCTTTTTCTTCTTTCTTTTTATCATTGTATTCAGAAGTATATGTTTTTAAGTCGGCGTTGAACTCGTCTTGTTTTTGCTTCATGTAGTCTTCAAAGTTTTTCTTTTTGTCTTTCACTTCCTCTTCAAAAGCGTCTCGTTGAGACTTTTGATTCGAGTTAAATTCTTTTCTTTTCAACTCTAGCTCATCCATTGATTCTTTTTTTTCTTTGGTCGTACGTTTAGTATAGCTCTTTATAGAATCTCGCTCGTCTTTCATTTTCGCATCAAATTCTTTACGTGATTTGCGTTCTTCGTTTGAAAACTCTTGGCGACCTTTGTTTATGTCTTGGTTGAATACGCGGCGCTTCCTTGAAGCAACCTGCGAGAAACGATTGCGCACCTCGGAAGGACTTAGACTTTTCTCATTCATCCATTTTAAATTGAGTGCGATTTCGTCATTCTGTTGTCGTTTTTCTTCTGGAACTTCCGAACGCAATTTACCGATCTCTTCGCGATCTTCCTTAAGTCTGTATTTGTCCTCGACCAAAGGCTGTGTCGTCTTTTTCTCTTCTGTTGAAGAGCAATTGAGTAGGAATAAAAGTCCAAATATAAAAATAAAGTGCTTAGTCATAACGTCTAGTTTAGCCTTTTCTTGACGTCTGGCAATCATCTTTTATCCGGCCTTTCCGATTAGTTAGTATGCTTCAAGGTCCGAGGAAATTGCTTAATAGAAATGTTCATCACAAGCCGCAACAAAGCTGGCATGACAATCAGTTCGAATGGAACTACGTCTTGATTTTCGCCTGCATTTCTGCTTTTGCATTTGCGCTATTTTCGATTCCACTGATCTTCTTCTTCTCTCGCAACTACTATTTCTTTGAATCGATCGCGTTTAATACCTATCCGACTTTGATTACAAACCTATATCAAGAAAAGTCTTGGTTATGGATTTACTGCATCAGTGGCGGCGTACTTTCATTTTCGCTTATTTTATATTTCGGAAAGAAATTTACATCTAACACTATTAAACCAATTAAAAAAATAGAAGACCATCTTCAGCAGTTGATGATCGGTAACTTTAAAGACCCCATCGTTTTTGATTCGAATAAAAGCGAATTGAATTCTATCAAAATCAACTACGAGTATTTTTATCGAGTGTTGCGCAGTAATACGGAACAAGAACTGGAAATTTTGCGCAGTTTAAACATCGATCAGGCGAACCGAGATTCACTGTTAGCTTGGCAAAAACTGGTTCAAATGAAATGCAAACAGCTGGGCCTGGACTACAATCAAACGGTGAAAAATAAAAATGAATTCGTCAATGGCAAGGGAACAAATGTTATCCCATTGAACGAGAATGTCTCCCCAAAAAGCCCTCAAGCCAAAAATAGAAAAGTTAGCTAATTAATTTATCGAGAATGTCGCAGGGTCTGCTTTAAAGACTTATTCGATTCGCGCTCTTTGATGGTGTTACGTTTGTCGTGAGCTTTCTTACCACGCACTAATCCCAAATCCAGCTTAACCATACCCTTCTTAAAGAATATCTTTAGAGGAACAATCGACAAGCCTCGCTCTTGAACTTGACCCATTAGCTTATTGATCTCGTTACGATTGAGCAGCAGCTTACGCAAACGCTCTGGGGTGTGATTGTTATAACTGCTGGCTCGATATGGACTGATATGAGCGTTTTGCAAAAACGCTTCGCCGTTTTGAAACGAAACATAGGCGTCTTTTAACTGAACATCTTTGGCTCGCAAAGATTTCACTTCACTGCCCGTCAAAACAATACCAGCCTCGATGACTTCTAAGACCTCGTAGTCGAACCTGGCTTTTTTATTGTCCTGAATTATTAAAATACTCACTTAAAACCTAAATCTTTGTAGAGGGCGACCCATTGAGCCGGCGACAGCTCTTCTGCGCGCGATGTCTCATTCAAGTTTAAATTCTGGAAAGAGGCAATAATTTTCTGGGGATCCATCTGATTTAGCGTCAATAAGTTCTTTTTTAACAGTTTTCGCTTCTGCGCAAAGCCCGCTTTGCAAAAAACTA
This sequence comes from Bdellovibrio sp. 28-41-41, assembly GCA_002256935.1. Taxonomy (GTDB): domain Bacteria; phylum Bdellovibrionota; class Bdellovibrionia; order Bdellovibrionales; family Bdellovibrionaceae; genus UBA2316. The sequence goes on along the minus strand of NCGL01000024.1, from coordinate 44,121 downwards.
AAAATGCTCGTTTATCCTGAATGTCTGTTGTCTTCGATTGAAACGCAAGAACTCGGCTGGCGATCTTAGGTGCTGGTAGAAAATCGCGGGGGCTTAAATCACAAACAGTCTCGATATCCCAGAATACCTGCGCAATTACACTGAGCAAACCAAAATCAGATGTTTTTGATTTCATTCTAATTTTTTGAGCTACTTCTTTTTGGAACATTAAAATCATGGCATGTAATGGAACTTCGTCCATTGACCGATCAATCACAATTGCCGACGATATTTGATACGGCAGATTACTAATTAAAACAGTATTTTTTGGATCTTGAACTTCGGCTTTCCAATTCCATTGCAAAGCATCTGTGTGAATGGCTTGCAGACCTTGTGTCGTCCAATATTCATGAAAAAAATTATCTAACTCTAGGACTCGAAACTGAGTCGTTAACGATCGCAAGACATCCGTTAATGCCCCAGGGCCAGGACCAATTTCAATTAAATGTTCGAATTTAAATTCTTTCAGACGCGAAATCATTTTAGTGACCGCAAAATCCGATACTAAAAAGTTTTGTCCTAAAGCTTTTTTGGCTTCGATCGGAAACTTTGAGAAAAACAAATCTAAACGTTCTTTAACTGTCATCTTAATACTCATTCACAAAGTCAGATTTTAAATAGTCAGGCATTGGACCAATACCCATATCAGAATGTTCACCACGGTTTAAGCGCTGGATGCCTGCAATACCAATCATAGCCGCATTATCCGTACAATAACGTAAAGGAGGAATCGCGACCGTGATACCACGACGACGAGCCCACTCTAACGTTTTTTCACGCAAACGCGAGTTTGCACTCACACCGCCTGTAAGCACAACATTTTTAATTTTATATTTTTTAAAAGCTAAATTTAATTTAGTCACAAGCGTATCGACAATGGCTTCCTGAAAAGACGCACAGATAGAATTTATGTTTTTATCTTTCTCTTCCGCCGTGATGGACTGAACGTAACGCATGCCCGATGATTTTAATCCAGAAAAACTCATGTCCAAGGTGCTAGAATCAATTAGTCCACGCGGAAAATCAACAAATGTGACATCACCCGTTTTAGACATTTGATCAATTTTAACTCCGCCAGGAAATTCAAATCCAAGTGTCTTTGCAAACTTATCAAACGCTTCACCAGCCGCATCGTCTTTGGTTCGGCCGATAATTTCATATTTACCTAAATCGTGAACAACATACATACTCGTGTGACCACCACTGACAGCCAATGCTAAAAACGGATAATTAAAATTACTCGGTGGCGCATAGGTATCATCAACCAAGAAAGGCGCTAACAGATGGCCCTCTAAATGATTCACACCTATAAACGGAATATCTAAAGACATCGCTAAACTTTTAGCTGACGTCAAACCCACTATTAGAGCGCCAATCAAACCAGGTCTGTTGGTAACTGCAATTCCATCTATATCTTGTAACTTCATGCCGGTTTTGCTTAAAACCTGATTTACCAGAGGCAACAAAGTGAACGTATGATTGCGGCTTGCGATCTCTGGAACGATACCGCCGTACAAAGCGTGATCCTTGTCCTGATTGGCTGCCAGCATATTTAATACATGATTGTCGGAATTCACGACAGCCACAGACGTATCGTCACAACTGGTTTCTATGGCAAGTACACGTTTAAATTTTGGCATATTGGTTGCTCTATGATCTAGCATGAATAAAATTTATAAATCGAATAAGTCTCTCTGTGCAGTTTTTCTTGTTTTAGGCTTGTTTTTAACTATTGTCATTGAAAATTCTTCATACGTGGACGCCGAAACGGCGCTCTTTGAAGTGACTCCAATTCCGACACTTCAAAACCCTGAGATCTCAGCTATTCTAGATAAAGACGCTATATTAAAGGATCCAAAGAGTCTTATTGATCCCGATTTCGCAGTTCCAGAAGGCCTAGAGAAACGGGTTGGTTTTTGGTTTGAGGTTTACTCAAAATATGACTCTTCTAATAAGATCATCCATCACATGGACTATCCTTGGATTCATTTTGAAATCTATAATATTTCTGAAATTCTAGCGCGGCCACAGCGCTTCCCTTGGATTAATCCAGAAAAAGCAGACAAAGAAACTCGCCTACGTTTAAATGTAGTTCGTGGTGAACTGCGTGCACTTGCAAAGAAATTAAATAGAAAGAATGTTCCCGAATTGTCTGAGCGTGAACAGCAATGGGTAGATCAACTAAAAACATTGCCAGGATCATTAGTTAAAAATGCGCGTCTAGCGGCGCAACGAGTTCGCATTCAAACTGGCCAGAAAGATTTTTTCTCTAAGGGTTTAGCGGTTGCGAATCGCTATCTTCCTCATATGGAACGAATTTTTCAAGAACACGGCCTACCTAAAGAGATCGCGCGTTTGCCATTAGTTGAAAGCAGTTTTAATAAGCTGGCTACAAGTAAAGTCGGAGCTGCCGGTTTATGGCAGTTTATGGATGGAACGGGTAAAAAATTTCTAGTAATCAATTCACATATTGATGAGCGTCGTTCGCCATTAAAATCTACGGAAGCGGCGGCTGAGCTAATGAAAGAAAACTACAGGATCATGCTTAAATCATGGCCTTTAGCTATCACAGCGTATAATCATGGACCTGGCGGCATTAAGAAGGCAGTGAAAAAACTTAAAACTAAAAACATCGTTAAAATCATCAATGATTTTCAGTCACGACAATTTAGTTTTGCATCAGAGAACTTTTATTCAGAATTTTTGGCAGCATTGTACGTTGAAACGTATTCAAATGATTTATGGGCCAACATCGATCGTTTAGCGACGATCGAATTTCAACCGTACAAACTGACTCGTCGAATGAAGCCATCTAAAATATTTAAGATGGGTTCGATTTCAAAAGAAGAATTGATGGATTTAAATCCTGACATCAGTAAATCAATCCAAGCTGATGCCATGTTACCAAAAGGATTTATTTTGTTCATTCACCCTGAGAAAGTTTCTCAGCTAGAGAACCTGCGCGGACAAGATATTGCTACGACGCCCATTGCAAATTAAATTCGTAAATTAGAATCCCTCAACCTGGAGCCGCCTTAGGCGGCGATCGCGCACTTTCTCTGACCATCAACCGATCGAACGTTCAACCTAAATAATTCTATAAATATTCGATTTGAACGTCAGAGATATATTCTAATTTATATCGCTTTGATTTTTGTTCTTTATCTTCAGGGTCAGTCGCCTGTAAGTAATCACCATCTGGAGATCGCACAACACCCTGAGGAAACAATTTACGAGTTTCATTCTTCTTTTCACCCTTTGAATAGCGAAGCAAAACCATCTTGTCTGCTTCAACCGCTTGGATCAAGGTTTTTACGTCTGAATTCTTGTGATTCAATAAAAAGAAATTATCCCAAACCAATCGTTTACCTTGAGCCGCGACAACGTCTTCTAACGTCGCATTCGGACTCATGCGTTCAATACACTTGTTGAACACCATCATACACGAACGTGCATCTTCATAGGCACGATGGGCGGCTAAACTGTTAAACTGAAAATGCTTCACTAACGTTTGTAATTTATGATCAATGGTTTCTGGAATTAATTTTCTTGAAAGTAAACTTGTGCATACGACTGGCAAATGAAGTGACTTCATCCGCGCACGCTCAAACTCAACCGATAAAAATCCCATATCAAACGGCGCGTGATGAGCCACTGGAATCGCATCGGACATAAAATTTTTGATTTCTTGTAAATGAGTACCAAGCAAAGGAGCGTTTGCGACCATTTCATTGGTGATGCCATGAATACCGATAATAAAATCACTCATTGTTCGACGAGGTTTGAACAAAAACTCGATACGATCGACTTCTTTTCCCCCCTGCCATTTTACCGCACCAAACTCTACGATGTCTTCTTTGATAGGAAATGCGCCAGAGGTTTCTGTATCAAAAGCAACAAACGTAAGTTCTGAAATTTTAGTTTTCATCGCTGTTTGAGTATCCAAACCGCTTGTTGATGAAGTGTTAGGTACTATGGTCTGAGTATCTGATGAATTGTTGTTCTGTTTGTTCATTTTTTTCTTTTAAACTCGACTATTTTGATAAATAATTAAGTCATGAACCTTTCCATGCGGACAAGCAATAGCACTTTCAATGTTTTAACTCTAGTACTATTTGCTATTTTTTTGTCATCACATTCTGTCCTAGCACAAGCTAGTCGTGACCAAAAATCTAATTCCCAAACAGAAGGTAAAGCCTCGATCCTTTCCCATTTTGTTCAGCATGGTTTAAGTCAAACAAACAAAGATCCGAGCTTGCAAACTTCGTTGTATATGTCCGTTGGTCCTCAGTTCCGTATTGGATTATGGGGATCTAATGTTAGCTATGAAGGACTTGATAACCATATTCTGATTAAAATTCCTGTGGAGCTTAAGCTAGAATTCAACAAAGACGTCAATCTGACTATCGCCTATTCTAGGAATCAGTATTATAAAAGCCATATTCGTGATGGCAACACGACGACTTTGCAATTAAATGTATTTGATTACCTGATCATTCACGAACTTGAGTCGAACTGGGAAGGCACCGAGACTAAATCCAAGTATTTTGCGTTTAACAAATCATTTAAACTGAGCACTGGTTTCACGTGGGAAAACCAGCTGGGCTATACAGTTCTGAGTGTGGAAAACTTACAAAATTACTTCGATTTGATGACCGCCATTGCTGGCAAATCAAACAATCTAACCTACAAATTTAGTGTTACAGCGACGTCGACCCCTAGCCAATTCAACGGTTCAGGTGATGTTTTCGGCATCCTTAGCGTCGGTTTCGGCTTCTAAAGGCTGTTTTTTCTCATTTTTACCCGATAAAAAAGACAAACTAATTTTATAACTGGGAATTTCTTAGATATTACTGTAGATTGCGCTCAATTAAATAAAGAGAGCGTTTGAAAAGTTACATAGTGAAGCCGACTCAAATGCCCTCTGCACATAGAGCACGTTGCGACGTGTTCGAAAGAGGTATTATGAGTTCGTTCGAAGACTTAGGCTTATCGCCTGAGCTAATCAAGCATTTGGAAGGTATCGGTTTCGTCGCTCCGACAGAAATTCAAACAAAAGCTATTCCAATATTACTAAAACATGAAGGTGATTTTATCGGTTTAGCCGCAACAGGCACAGGTAAAACAGCAGCATTCGGTCTACCAATGATCGAGCAATTGGACATGTCAAAAAAAGTTCCGCAAGCTTTAATTTTGAGTCCAACACGCGAATTAGCATTACAAATCGTTGAGCAGCTAAAAGCCCTCTCTAGTTTCAAAAAAATGAAAGTAGCGGCGATTTACGGTGGTTCTAGTTACCGCACACAAATCGACGAAGTTAGACGTGGTGCTCACGTAATCGTAGCAACGCCAGGTCGCTTGATCGATTTATTAGATCAAGGTGTATTTCATATTCGTGAATTAAAAACCTTAGTCCTAGATGAAGCTGATGAAATGATCTCTATGGGCTTCCGTGATTCTTTAGAAGAAATCTTGGAACAAACTCATAAAGAAAAGGAAGCTGGCGAAGAGAAAGGTGCAAAACAACGTCGCGCTGGTTGCCGAACATGGTTATTCTCAGCAACGATGAGTCCGGCGATCAAAAAGATCACTAGCCTATATTTGAATGATCCAACAATGGTTGAAGTTCAAAGAAAAGGTAACTTGTCAGAGCAAATCACTCAGCTTTACTTCACGGTAAAAGAAGATTTGAAATTGAAAGCGTTAACTCATTTATTAGATGCTTTGAATGATTTCTACGGAATCATCTTCTGCGAAACTAAAATGAAATGTGCTCAGATCGAGCAAGAGTTAAATAAAAAAGGTTACCACGTAGAATCTCTTCACGGCGATAAGAGTCAAAAAGAGCGCGAGTGGACACTTAAACGTTTCAAAAACAAAGATGTTAAAGTTATCGTGGCTACAGACGTAGCAGCACGTGGCCTTGATATTTCTGATTTAACTCACGTTGTGAATTACTCACTTCCTTGGGATGCAGAATCGTATGTTCACCGTATCGGTCGTACTGGCCGTAATGGTAAAACAGGTTTCTCTTATACTTTATGTTCTCCTCGTGAATTGTCTTTATTAAAAACAGTTCAGCAGAAAACAAAAGCTAATTTAATCAAAGGCCACATTCCAACATTAGCTGATGTATTAAATCACAAACTAAAAACAGCCAGTGAAATAGTGTTAGCTTTAAATGGTGGATTAACTCCAACGTTGAAAGAAAACTTCAAAGTTACACCTGAATTCCAAGCATTGAATGAATTAACTAAAGAAGAGTTAATCTTTAAATTCTTGGCGTCAAAAGTAGATGCTTCGGCTTCTGACTACGATATTCCGTTCGACTTCTTAAATGGTCGTATTCCTCGCGAGATGGATCCAGACTTTAAAGCTGGCAGCGGATACGCTGGTAGCCGTGGTCCTCGTACGGATTCACGCCCAGGTTTCATGCGCGGTGATCGCCGTCGTGAACGTTCAAATGCAATTCACTTTGCTAAAGATCGTTTCTCTCAACGCGGTGAAGAAGCACCAAAATCATTCCGCGACGATCGCGGCGGCGACCGCCCAGAGCGCGCTGAACGCAGCGGCACTGAACAACGCGCTGAACGTGGTGAGCGCAGCGACAGAGGCAATTACAGCCGCCGTCCTCGCGCTGGTGGAACAACACCTCCACCACGCAACCGAACGGATGCAGCTCCTCCACAAAGACGAACTCGAACTTTCGAATAAGTTAAAAAAAAGCCACCGCAAGGTGGCTTTTTCATTTGTAGATAGCAAAATCTAACGCATCGAATTCCAAAAAGGCAGCAGCTGACTTTTTGCTAATAGACTTTAAAGCCCTTCATGTTTACTGGGTTTCCGGCGGATGATAGGGCGTCCGAGGTTGGATCTACGGCAGTGGCGCCTTCTAAGCGTAGATCTAGGGATCTGTCGTTTAGGATGGATCTTAGTAATAGCACTGCGCTGTAGACTGGTGAGTATTGGTTTTTGCCGATGCGGTCTTCAGCTAATGTGATGTCTTTTGATGTCACGCTCATTGCGATGCTCATTTCATCAGGGGTGATGTCTGTCGTGATTAATGATGGGAAGAATTCGCGGAATACGTACTCTGTGAATACTTTATCGCTCATTAATTGTTCTAGCGCCCGGAAACGGTCTTTTGAGTCCTGCATAGAATCCGCCAATTTCACCAAACGGTAATACATCTCGTTAATGTAATCGGTCTGGTTCTGAACACCGCTGTCTGAATTATCTGCCGGTAACGCCATTTTATTTTTCTCTGGATGATTCAAAATAAAATTAGAAAGCTTCGTATAAAGAACTGATTTGTCCATTTTCTCAAGTTCAAAAATAACCTGGCTAGATAATGTATAAACAAAAGAAATCCACGCATCACGTTGTTCAGTCTTAGGTACTAAATCTAATAATTTGTTGCGATCCGGAAAATTCACAGGGATCGATCTATTCAGAGTACTGCGGATATCGTTGAGTTTAGATACCGACATAACTTTGTCACGGTACTGAATACGTTTTACGAAATCTAAGAAGCCTTGAATATTTCTGTCTTTATCCGATTGGTATAAAGCATCCAAGTCTGTTTCATATTCGTTTTCCCAACGGCCAAACAAAAATGAATTCACTGATTTCATCGCCGTGTTTAATAAGATGTAGTACTTAAACTCTTGGCCTTTTTCTAAGGATGCTACATAAACTTCAGAATTCCCCTCTGTATGTGTACTGCGCAATAGATGGCTGATCTTTGGTCCGAAGCCTAACGAGAATACATCGGACAACATACGGCCTTTGAAAAAATGCTGAACACGTTTTTTATAGTTAGGAAGTGAGGCATCCATACATGCAATTGTTTCTGCTCGCGATGCATTTCTTAAAAACGAAGCCGACAGAGCCGCTTCTTCGATGTTAGGGTTAAATACGGCCATGAACTTGCCGGTGCGCACATTAGAAAGAACTTCGTCGAATGCAGATTCGGGGCTTAAGCCCGCATTATCGATAGAGGCAATTCCTGTTGGAACTTGGAAATCACAACCGCGGGGAACCGATGCTTGCATCAATGTCGTACTGTTAAATCTGAAAAAGTAATCGGCTACATGTGTTTCGATAGGGTATTTGTCGAAAAAATTAAATGACTTTGAAATATTAATATCTAAGTTAACTTCAAAAAGTTCTTTTAGCCATCTTGGCAAAATTTTAGAACCCTTAAAGCTGTAGAGCCAATTCAATCCCACTTTAGCTTTCACTGTTCCGCGATTGATCGTTCCCATGAAACGTACACGCACATCGTTTACGTTGTAGCGATAGATATTTACTGTGAATAATCCTTGGAATAAATCGTAACCTAAAATGGCTGATAAATTAGTGCTGTTAGCAATATCATTAAATTCTTTAGAGATTTCTAGATTCCCCATGACTTCAACGCGAACACCATCATCTACATTAATTTTCTTAACCAAATCTTCGGCATTTTTAGGAATACGATCTAACCCGTAAGGTTTTAAATTTGATAAAGCGTCAGCTTTAGAATCGAACTCACGGAAGAAGGTGATTCTCACTTCTGAACCGAAAGAGATCGTACTAGAGCCTTTCAGACCAATAACGTAAATATCTCTCCGCATTTGTTTACCTTCGCGAAACGAAGGTTTTAATTCCAAACGATAGTAGGCATCGGCAGATATTTGAAAGTTTTTAATATTCAATTCAATATCAGCAACATTGCTGCCTAGAATTTTAAGTTTGTTACCTTGAAGCCCAAAAACGGTAGAGAAATTGTAACGATCTATCTCGCGACTGAAGCGACTTTTTAAGTCTGTAGTTATTACTGGCCATTGTTGATCTAACGAATTCGAAATAACCGCGAATCGTTCTTGAAACTTCTGATCGCTCAAGACTTGATCCATCGAATTTTTATTTGCAAATACATTCACACGATCTAAATCAGCGGAACGATCTGCTGGCGGCTTTGTTGCCGGCGGCGTACTTCGTGAATCTAAAGCATAAACATTCCATGTTAATAAAAACAACCCCACCAATAATTTCATCGCACACCCCTATATATAAATAGATGATGTAATCATATTAGAGTTAAAACACTAAAGTCAAAACTGTTCAACTATAGCTACGGGCGTTCGCGTTTCTTTACGAATTACTAACAAAGCATGGGGCCGATCTTCAAACACCGGGCTACTAATAAAGGTATAGTCATCTTTTGGGAAAATTGCCCCAAGTGCGGCCGATAAAGCTTTGAATTTTTCTGCTTCCGTCAGGTGACTCCATTGACTGCTGTCTCTGCTGATAGAAAAACAGGACAAACTTGTGCAATTCTTAACATCAGAGGTCGTCATCGAGATTTTTATGATCGGCGAGGACACATCAAAATTACCTTCTACCGTTTGTATGGTTACCGGATCTAACGTTGTTCCCGGCTTTATCACTACAAATCGATCGCTTGGATCCAGCATTTGGCTACGTTCTGGGTATTTGACTTTCATGTATTGACGAAGCGCGTCCTCTACATGTGTCAAATACGTTTGCAAATCAATGTGAATCGCTCGCTGGTCGATACTCATGAATCCCGCAGCACTTGAATTGGCTGTATCATACTTCTGCACGGCTCTTCGTATTTTATTTCGGCGGTCTGTAAGGAGTGACAACGGCACATCGATCTTGAAAGCCTTTGCATAGGCATCGGCAGTTACAGCTTGATCTAACGCTTGAGTATAAGGAGCCGTCCCGTGACTTAACAATAAATCATCGATTCCAATCTTCTTACCATTATAAACATCCGGCAACGTCGCAACTTTGACTGAAATTCCCGCAGCTTCCAATTGCTTCGCAATTAAATAAGAGGCTCTTTGACTGTCAGTAACTTCATCTAGGCGAAGCAAAGCTTTGCCGATGGGATCTCTATCAAATAGAACAACCACTTCGGATGGCTGAGCTTTTACGATCTTGTCTAACATCGAAGTATAAAACTGCCCGATGCCAGGAACACCTATGTGAAAAACTCCAGTCGTAAGCTCACCGATCGCACACTTGAACTCACCTTCAGTTAGTATGATACGCTTGCCTTTGACTTTGTTTAAATTCCAAGAATTATAAAATTCCTCGAACAAGGGTGCTTCTTCAAACAAACTGCGATCTTTTGGCCAACTTAGGTATTTGGGTGCTCCCGACCTAAGATTTCTAGTTCGCCAAAATGCAATTTTGCTAGGATTAGTTTCATCGTAAAAAGGAATTTTGATCGAATCATTGTAGTTCTCGCGATACGAGATACTTCCATGTTTATTAACGTAAGGTTTCAGCCACCCCGCAGACGCCATATCCGCATAATCAAACCCATGTTTTTTTCCAAACACTAGTAAATCAACAGCTTCTGAAGAATAATAGACTAATCCAATTTTTTTCGCAGTTCCTTCTGGCCAACCGCGCTTTTTTTCAAACTCAGCTACTTTCTCGAGCGCTACCGGTTGAGTTTCTAAATATTTAAATAAAGCCGTGTTGATATCCAAAATAGCCGTTCTCATTTTTGTTGAGAAAGGTCGACCAAAATAGTGGGCACGAAAAACTTCCAGTTGTTCTTGATTATAAAATAAAAACCGCGTCGGTAAACCATTAGCATCAAGCATGATTCCTGGTATAACGCCCAAATTCTGCACCTTCTTACTATGTTGATTTTGATAGCCAAACTCAACATTCGTCAGTGAAACTCCCTTTGGGAATTTAGTAATCACAACAAGCTCTGCTTCCGCTAGTAAGTCAGCATTTCGATTCAATGTAAAATAAGAAGGATCACCCTTTTGATTGCGTTGTCTGAAAAATAAAGCTTCCATTTCATAGCGCTTAAACGGGTTAAGCATCGCTTGAATTTTTTTTTCGAATGCCGGTGATTCCCTTAGAACTTGACCAATTTGTTTAGCCTGAGCTTCGTTAAATAGTGGATTTTGTGTTTCGATTTTACTGAAGCGAGTAATTTTAGGTACTACATTATAAACTTCGATACAGGCGCCAGCGCCTGCGTAAGCATATCCTGAAAGTGAAAGGAAAAAGAATACCGTTGCGTTTTTAAGCATCGAACAAATGTACCAAATTTTGAATTTCATTTCACCTGTAGAGATTTAGTCAACCCGCCAATTTTCCGCATCGAAATCGTCTAACAACAATCCAAACACAGAGGCCACAAAATACGGAGCGCCTAAAAGTATGTATTCGCCCGATTGCGATCCCCAATTGAAGCTATGCGTGTAGATCAAGGGTGATAGAATTGCTGTGACACTGCCTACAGAAACCAGTCCGCCCTGCAGTTCGCCTTGATAACGGACATCTACTTTTTTAGTCATGATGGATTGAAGGCACGGCATCGATAATCCCTGCAGCGCTGACACCACCATAATTCCATACATCATCCAACCATACGGCGCGATTCCATAGAGCAAAAAACCAAACGCATTAAAGAAAATCCCAATGACTAGGGATTTTGACTCGCCCCACTTCGGAACTAATTTTGATGTTAAAAGCGACTGACTCATTCCGTAGATTAGCCCCACAAAACTAAGGGAAACGCCGACTTGAATAGAATTCCAGCCAAACTTAGGATTTAATTTTCTCCAGTTAACTACGCGACGATTTTCTTTTTTCAAAGACTCAGGCAAAATAAATAAACCGAATAAAAAATTTAAAATATTTAGAACCGCGGCTCCGTAGAATGGCATTTGAGGACTCAACTGACCCAGTAACCCTCCAATGATAGGACCTGCGATAAAACCGATTCCAAATGCAGCGCCGATCATTCCAAAATTTGAAGAACGATTACTATCATCGGAAATATCAGCAATATAAGAATTTGCAACCGTCATGCTTGCGCCGGTAAGCCCTGCGATAATTCGCCCAAGGAAAAGTAAATTCAACGTCGGCGCTAGAGCCATAAAAATATAGTCGATTCCTGCACCTAACAATGACCCCAGTAAAATGGGGCGACGACCGAACTGGTCAGAGAAACCGCCCAAAATAGGTGATGCCACAAACTGCATGACAGCATAGACCGCAATAAAGTAGCCGAAGTTTTCAGTGACCTGCCCGGGATCAGCAATGAACCGTCTAATTACATCCGGTAGCACCGGTATAATCAGTCCAATACCAATCATGTCTAGCATTATAGTTGCGAAGATAAAGTATATGGGGTTTTTTGATTTAGGTGCCGAGTTTGTCATTCGCTTAGTATTGATGAACTTAATTTGAATTTCAACTGCCAGATATTAGTTAGCGTATACTTCGATACAGAGCGCATTCCCATTGTAACCAGGCAATTGTTTCGCCTCGTCGGTCTTTGAAAGTCTTAGAGCAATGGCCACAGCTTTATTATAGTCTTTATCAACTAACTCTTCTGAAATACGTGATCGAAAAAAATCGGCCCATTCGAATTCGGCAAATGGTATTTCTGTTTTTTTAAAGCCGTCTTTTTGTCTCACTTTGCCCGCTAACGCACGATACGGATCATTTTTTAACCACGTTATGTATCGAGGCAATTGACATAAACTTGGTCATAGCCAGCTTCAGCCGCAGCCATAGTAAAATGGTGATGATCGATCATATAAACTTTACCGTCCGGACCTTGCACAATCGGTACAGAGTTCTGCTGGAAATACTCATCACGATCTTTCAGAAGCAAAGTGAATACGAGTTGAAACCGATTCATTCAGACTAAATCAGCGCAAACCAATGGCCCTGTCTCAATCTGAGAAATGCCATTAGTATCAACACCCTCGAATTTTATTTTTTGATGGATTCTGGTTTTGCCTTGCCTTTATTGTCACCTTTTTCGGGTGCAGCTTCGGCTGACTTTTTCTTTTGAGTCGCTAATTGGGTCACAAAGTCATCGTAAACATTTGCATCTTGATTTGCGGGACCAAATGCTGTTTCCAATTTTCTTTGCGGCTGACCATTAGCTTTAAGCTCTTTCTGTTTGATAGAAATACGAACAAAACCAATTTTCTTTTCCGATGCAGAATCACCTTTTGTATTTACGACGCTGGTCGCACCATTGATATCAACGGTCGTGCTTTCTAAACCCGCTTTTACTTTATTTGATACTAAATCTAGACGAGCCTGCGCCACATCCAACGCATTTTTTTCCTGCGCGTCTAATAAAGTCCCTGTTGTAACAACTGATTTCAATTCAATTTTTGCATCTTCTAAGCCAGTTGTGACACCCTTAATTTTATCCATGACTTCAATGAAACGTGCACTTGGTTGAGCCGTGCCTTTACTAAATAAAATAGTTTCTGGAATATCAAATTCGAATCCAGTTTGATCAATCTTAACATTTTGAGCGTCTTCTGCTAATGAATCAGCTAAAAATCCAGCCACGACACTGGCCGATCCCATATCCAATAAATTGGGAGTCTTATCCATCGGTTCCATGAATGATTCAAACGCTTGCAAAGGTTCATTCACCAAATCCAAAAATAATTTTTCAAGAGTTATTGTGGCTCCGTAGTTTTTAAAATTGTATTCTATCACCGACGGAGTCGAGAAATAATCAGAGATCGCTTTCTTAGTATCTTCTGACTGACCCAATAGCCACATAACCAAGAAGAACGCCATCATCGCGGTCATGAAATCGGCAAGGGCCACCTTCCACGAACCGCCATGGTGGCCGGCTCCGACCACGATGACTTTTTTGATAACGATCATTGGTTTTTCTTTAGCCATTGGTTCCTTCGCTTGCTAACAGAGTCGCCTAAGGGCGACTCTGTTTTCTAAAGCTCCTAAATTATTTAGGCGGCTTTCTTAATATCTTTCGTTGCTTTGTCCATTTCTTCGAACGTCGGTCTTTCTTCAGGCATGATTCCACGGCGAGCAAACTCTACGCACACTAAGGGAGGGGCGCCTCGCTGTAAGCTAATCATAGCTGCTTTAATACATCCTAAATATCTACCTTCGGCTTCGATATCAGCGGCCATTTTAGACGCCACTGGACCGATCATCCCGTAGGCTCCGAAAACCCCCAACATCGTTCCAACAAGGGCATTACCGATTAATCGACCGATAACTTCAGTACCTTCAGTTAAATGTCCCATGGTTTTAACGATACCCAAAACGGCGGCAACGATCCCTAGTCCCGGGAACCCATCGGCTACCGCTTGAACCGCATGCTGAGCCATGTGCTCTTCTGCGTGAATCGCTTTAATATCTCCATCTAATAAATCATCTACGTCGTACGGAGATAACTCGGCTGACAATGTAATCTTCATCGTGTCGCACAGAAAATGTACGGCATGATGATTCTTCATAAAATTTGGATACGCTTTAAAAATATCACTCTTAGATGGATCTTCGATATGTTTCTCGATCCCTTGAGGTCCCTCTTTACGGAAGACTTGGAATATCTGAAACAATAATTGCAATAGTTCTAAATAATCTTTTTTCTGGGGACCTTTTGCCGTCATCGCGTGCATACCAAGCTTGAATCCAGCTTTGATAATTTTCATTGGGTTGGCGATGATATACGCTCCCAGTGCGGCCCCCCCGATGATCATCAACTCGAGTGGCGCAGCGCTTATGATAACACTTAAATGTCCACCAGCTAAAATAAAGCCGCCGAACACCATTGCGAAAACGACTATAACACCTACAAATCCCATATTTTACCTCGCGTGTCTAATCGGTGCCTGCTGTAAAATATTGAGTCTAAGGCGAAAAAAGTTTGAATTTTCCGGACCTAGGTCTGAAAACACTCTCAACGTTTCTTCAGAACTAAGCTATAATACTAAAAAACCGATAGGATAGGTGATGCACAACACTCGACTGACAACCACAGTACTGGTATTTTTCGCTCTGGCATCTAGCCTTTTGGGCCTGAACCATATTCAAGCGCAAGAGAGTGCAAAAGATCCCCTCAGTATACAGGTTGCCGCCAGCCCATCTGAAATCAAACCTAAAAATGAATACTCTGTTCAATTAAATTTACAACTTCCTAAAGGTTTTCACGCCTATGAAGATCAATTCAAGGTTACCGTTCTTGAGCCATCAGGAATTATTTCAAAAACAATTACATTAAATCCTTTAAAGAAATGGTTTGATAAATTTTCAAAAAAAGATCGCACCGGTATTGAGGGCAACTCGTCTATGACGATACTTCTGGAAACACCTGATCGCTTTGTAGATGACAACGGAAAGCTTGTTTTTGAACTCACGTACCAAGCATGCTCTGATGCGTTTTGTTTATTCCCAAAAAGCAAAGATGTTTCTATTCCCGTCACGTTCACAGGCAAAGAAAAAGCGACACCGGCTAATATGCCAAAAGATATGTCTCTTTTTTCTACTGAAGGATTTAGTTACTTCTTAGGGCAAAGTTTATGGCTAGCACTGATCTTGGCATTCTTAGCTGGGATCGTGACTAGCTTCACGCCGTGTATTTTTCCGATGATCCCTATTACGCTGGCTATTTTAAATAATCATTCTGAAAGACGAACTCGCTTAACAAACTTTTTGATAAGTATTATCTACGTTCTTGGTATAGCAACGACCTATTCTATTCTGGGATTGCTCGCCGCGAAGTCTGGAATGTTGTTTGGCTCGATATTATCCAATCCTTATGTTTTATCTTTCATCTGCGGTTTATTTTTTCTAATGGCGCTATCGATGTACGGTGCATTCGAATTACAAATGCCTAGTTTTATTACCCAGCGATTTGGCCAAGGCCCAAAACAAAAAGGATACCTTGGCGCATATCTTTCTGGTTTATTTGCCGGTATCGTGGCCAGTCCGTGCGTGGGGCCCGTGCTGGTCTCTATTTTGACTTATGTATCAACTCAGCAAAGCTCTGTATTTGGTTTCTTTCTACTATTTACCTATGCGATGGGGATGGGTCTAATTTTCATCGTCTTGGGATCTTCAACCGAACTTTTGCGCAAGCTACCGCGTTCAGGTCCGTGGATGGAAACAACGAAAGTGATTCTTGGTACATTGATGTTAGTGGGATTTTTCTATTATTTCGAGTTATTAGTTCCTATGCGGGTTTTCCAAAGCGTACTTGGCGTAGCGCTCGTTACCTTAGCCAGTTTGTATGGTGCATTCTTAAAGCCAGGCAACAAGAAACGTGATTTAATTCGTAAAGGCTTTATGCAAGCCGCTCTGATTTTAGGTTTCGCCTTTTTTGTAATGGGTGTCACTGGGCTTGATGGAAAATCAGGTCCTAATATCGAGTTTCAGGACGTGAAATTCAATAAAGACAACCTATGGAAACCATTTTCAGAGTCCGCACTTGAGCAAGCCAAGCTAGATAAGAAAACAGTGATCGTAGATTTCTTTGCCGACTGGTGCGCTGCCTGCTGGGAACTAGAAGAAAAAGTGTTCACGACTGCTGAATTCAGAGAGCGTGCAAAAAATATAGTTCTTCTAAAAATGGACGCAACCAAAGACTCTACATCACTTAATGAGTTAAAGAAAAAATACGGCATTGTCGGACTTCCAACGATTCTATTTTTCGATTCGACCGGCACTTGGATAAAAGCAAAGACCCTGACTGAGTTTGAAAACAAAGATAAATTCTTCAAGCGAATTGAAGATGTTAAATAACTGGCTATCTCATATTAAGACAGCTGTCTTCGATAATATCATCTTCAATTCGCTTGAAGAATTTATCTTTGTTTTCAGGGTTCAAACTGTAGCCTAATACGACCACTAGAGCTTTCGTTCTGCAAAAATGCAGGTTTTTTCGTTGTTGAAGAAAGATCTGCATCTAAAACAAAATAGTCGGGAACAAATCGGACATAACGATAAAATCGACTCACATCTTGAAACTCTTTACGCTCACTTTGAATTTTCAGCTGAGTAGAATCATAAAATCGCATGCCTGAGCTATAAATTTCAGTCCCCGCGATCAGTCCAATACCCATAATTTGCGCTATACCTTCAGTCGCCCCGCCCGAAGCTCCGGACTGAGCTAGCAAATATATTCCACCGCCTACAATCGCAACACCGACGGTAATTCCCGTCGCCAAAACGACGCCTGTTGCAACACTCGTTATCAAATTCAACGACTGATATTCAAGCTCACTCTTAAACATACGTGACATGTATTTTGATTTTTGAATAGTTTCTTTGAACGATTCATTCCGAACTAGATTTTCAGAATGCCACGGTTTCGAAGAGAAAACAATTCGTGAACTACCCGCCTTCGAGACAGGAACATCTTTCAGAGGAATGTCAGAACTAAACTGAATTGTTTTAAACCCACTGATCTTGTCGGAAAAGGAACTCGAGTTACTGTCTGGATTGAAGCCAGTCCCTTTAAAAAGTAAATTCCAATTTAGCGGTTTTGTTTCGTATTGATTGGCACCGACAAAACCACCCATCGCTTCGGCTTTACGAAGATCTACGATTGCATTTTCTTTTTCTCCGCACATCGCCCATAGAGAGGCCGACAGTATGCGAGTGCCAGCATTATCATAAAATGGTTTTCCACTCATATCCACCCGGGTAAACAATTCTGAAATACGTTTGGCTTCTACGCGCGCGCTAGCGATTTGGTTTCTTTTAACAAATGTTAAGCCCAGCAAATAGTGCATCCAAAAGATCTCGTGATTGGCTGGATAGTAACCTTCATCAGTTTTGATAAAAAACAATTGGCCGATTTCATTGGACACCGACAATTTTTCATTACGTTCGATCTCGCGGGACTCACGCAATAGTTGCGTAAATTCAGGAGTTTCTTTTGAAGCTTTGCTGATGACATCGACGTCATCAATCAATTGCAAATAAACTTTTTCAAGCAAAGGAATGAAATGGCTTTCTTCTTTATTTGGAAAACGGTTTAGAGCTAATTTGCGATTATCCGTTTTTAGAGCTTCGATAGCGGGTGCGTATTCTTTTTTCTCGATGATTTGTCCTGTCGTACATCCGACTAAAAACAATCCTAAAATAAAAAACAATCCCAGTTGTTTCAATTTTTTATAAACGTTTTAAGCGTCCGATTTCAGCTTTCAATTCTTTTAATGACGTCACGGCTTCAACGTAGTCTTGTTCTTTTTGCATCAATAGTTTTTGCATTTGATTCAAACGAACTTCGTAGCCCTTTAGCAAATTATTGTGACGATCAACGATGTCTTGAACTTTTTGATCGTACTTTTTTTGTTCATTCATTTTTTGTAGCAACAAAGCAAACTTTTCCGAGATATCATTAGCCATTTGATTTTGCTGTGCTTCTAAGCGTTGCAGCGACAGGTTGTAACGATCTGTACGTAACTTAGATGCCTTCTGGATTTCTATGATTTCCATCTTCACGTCAGCCATCTCATTTTGATTGCCCGAAATTTCTGGAGTCGGAACGCTGGTTAATGCCAGTTTTTCTTGATCTTGAGCAAAATTCCAATTGGCGGGAGGAGGTTGATTAAATACTGGTTTCGCGGGCAGGCCAGCGTTGATATCAAAAAATGTGTAATTCAGCTCTTTTTTCATAAAGCCTCCTGAAGTAAATATATAGAAGATAATGCTAGACTAATCACTAAAAAATTCCTATTTTATTCTTATGTTGAAAGTTGCCTATTTAATCAAGTTTTTAACCGAAATCAATCCACACACGTCTCCAACGCGTTTGGCTTTGTATAACTATTTAAAAGCCTTTCACTCGCCAGAAGAAGAACTTTCCGATGGATTGATCAGCGAGTTCTTTTATCAATGCCTTGAATACTCGCACTGGTACTCGAATCGCGGGCATCTGAGCCACGAAATTCAAATATTATTAAAAAACTTTAACGACTTTTATCAGAATCACTTTGATCTATCGAAGATTACTTTTCCTGATCAAATTCAGATCATCGAAGTGGAATCTCCCAAGGCCGTTGAAGAAATTCTAACTCGATACATCCGCGCTCGTTACGTAAAAGAAGTAAAATTCAAAATCTTCACTGAACAGAAAAAATGGTTCGCGTTTATTTTGAAAGATGGCAGCGGTATCGACGTTCTTCAATTGGATCGTAAGTTCACTATCCGAAATGGCGTTCTAGAGCCCTTACGTACTCAGCTTAAAATTTCTTTTGATTCGTCTATGGAACTTGATTCTCAGTTTGTCCACACTCTGGAAGTCAGCGCCCATCACTTGATGCAGTTTACGATCAAAAATGGCCTTATCACGGGCGCCCTGACTCGCGGATACATGTTCCAGAAGTCTCAGGACATCCAAAACGCCAAATTGCACGATATCCCAAAGCTATTCTGGCCGGTTAAGCGCATAGAGCAGTTCTTTGTGTCTAGAGGCACAGATCCGTTCTATGGCGATATTGTTAAGAAGCTAGAGGATATTACCCTTGGTTTCTGGGAAAAAAATTCAGAATCTTGGCAGAACTATATTACTATTTTACTCTCTCAATCCGAATCCGCTCTGGAAAACGTGTATGTAGGTGACAAGCGCCTAGAGGACTTGATAAGAAAAGTCCGTCACTTACTTGTGACGACACAAAACGATCCAGCAAAGAGCGGCGAACCATGGCAGAAAAATCAAATAAAACCACAGCTAAATCCACAGTTAAACACCAAGACACCACGGGAACTGTAAGACTTAACAAGTTCTTAGCCGATTCTGGTATTTGTTCCCGCAGAGCCGCCGATGGTATCATCGCTGACGGTCGCGTCCTAGTTAACGGCAAAAAGGTGTTCGAGTTAGGCATCAAAGTAAACCCTACTGAAGATCGCATCACTGTTGACCGCAAGCCGATCAAACAAGATCACGACAAAATATACTTAATGCTTCACAAACCTAAAGGCATCCTAACAACGATGGAAGATGAATTGGGTCGCCCAACGGTGGCTCAGTACCTAGGTGCAATTTCTAAACGTGTATTTCCAGTGGGTCGCCTGGATTGGGATTCTGAAGGTTTATTACTATTCACTAACGATGGCGAATTCGCAAATAAAGTGATGCAGCCAAAGAACGACATCACAAAGACATACTTAGTAAAAATTGATGGCCAACCTGACGACAGAAATCTGAATCGTCTGCGCATGGGTGTCTCTATTCCTGGTGGCCGTGTACGGGCCCTTCATGTAGAGAAAATCAGTCGCAAGGAAGGTTCTAAGCAATATAACTGGATCAAAATTGTAATCAACGAAGGTAAAAATCGTCAGATCCGTTTCATGTTTGAAAAAATCGGCTATGACGTGATGAAGCTTCAACGCGTGGCTATCGGCCAGTTGAAAATTGGTAAACTTGATCGTGGTGAGTTAACTTACCTTGATGAAACCGACCTTAAAAAAGTTTTTATCAAAGACTTGCCCACAGATATGAAACCAAGAATAAATGCCAAACCCAATGTTAAGGGCAAACCGGCTAAACCCGTCCCAGGCAAGCATGTCGGCAAGCGCGCGTTTAAAGCGACTCACAAGCAAAACCGCGACTTCAACAAGATGTTTACCGAGAAATAAGCGTTAAATCTAGTCCTAGGTTCTGTGAAGTCTAAAAATGAGACTCCGATAGAGCTAGTATGAAATGGATTTTAGTTCTGGCCTTACTAGCAATGCACTCTTTAGCTTCGGCCGATGAAATTTCAATATTTGAAGTACGCAGGAACATCCCGTTATCTGACACGGACCCTGTTTATAAGGATTTCTATGTTAAGAATGGCGACGGCGCCAAACTTAAGAAGAATCAAGTTTACACCGTTACCCGCAAAGTTACGTTGAGAGATGCTTCTGGCTCGCAAGTGATGGGTGAAATCCAGTCCCCCGTTGGCCAACTCAAAATTATCGCTGTCTATGGAAAAATAGCTGTGGCTCGCGAAGTGAAAGTATTCACTCGTGAAGAACTTCCTATGCTAGATAATCCTTGGTTTATGATTGGCGATTCTCTAGAAACCAACTAATTGCTTTCTACCCCCGTCCACCGCCCCTACCCTGTAATCTGTAACTAGTGAACAGCACTTAAGAAAAACGTTTTTGACCGCGTTGTGGGAAGCTGCTACTTGTGGTGCCATATGACGACAACAGCACCGGCAACTACCTATTTTAAAATCAAATTAAAAAACATTAGCTCTGATTCAGAATCAACTGTAACCAAGCACTGCTTTGATTGCGGCGCTCTTGGCGTATCAGAAGCTTTAAGTTTTACACAACCAAGTTTAGTTTATGAGCCCAAAGTTCTTTATCAAAAGAGTTTTTCAGTAGATGTATTTTTCAACGAACGCCCGGGATGCGATTTTTTTGATGGTCTTACAGAAATGGCTCCGCATATTGATTGGGAAATTAGTGAAGAAGAAACTAAAGATTGGTTAGAAGAATGGAAAAAAGGTTTCAAGGCATTTAAACTTGTCGATAAATATTGGGTTGTTCCTAGCTGGGAACCCGTTCCCGCAGACTGCCCAGTGCCTATATTCATCGACCCTGGAATGGCATTTGGTACTGGCACACACGCGACGACTCAAATGGCGTCCTACTTAATCGTTAAATATGGAAAACAGCAATCTAACCTAAATACGCAAACATTACTTGATGTCGGCACTGGCACAGGGATTCTTGGAATTCTAGCTCGCCATCAAGGCTTTGCTGGCGTCAAAGGTTTAGAAGTGGATCAAGAAGCTATTCGCGTTGCGGGTGAAAATGTTGCGATCAATAAGACAACTCATTTTGAAGTTTCTGGAACTCCGATAGAAGATATCCGTGAACACTATGATCTAGTCGTTGCTAACATCATCGACGGCGTTTTAGTAAAAATTAGAACTAGCCTTGTGAAATGCATGAAACCTAATGGTTCTATGATCCTAACTGGGATCTTAAAAGAACACGAATCTTACTTCCTTACTGATTTTATCGAAGATCAAAAATTGAAAATTGAAATGCGTTTAGAGAAAGACGACTGGGTCGGCTTCTGGGTAAAGCATGCGTAGATACTGGCTCGACATCAATTTACAAGTTGGTGAACAGCTAGTTATCGATAAAGATCTCTTTCATCATATCTTTGATGTATGCCGAGTCGGTAAAGATCAGCATTTTGAGTTAATCAATTCCACCGGCCAAGGTTTTTTAGTTCACGTCGATACCGTTGAAAAAAAACGCGCTAGTGTTACCGTCGTTGAAGTTAGAAAAATTCCAGAATTAAAACATCCTCATATTCATATGTTCATGTCGATGCCAAAATTCTCTACGCTTGAATCCGTTATGGAAAAAGCCGTGGAAATGGGTGTTCATTCCATCCACCCGTTCTATTCCGAATACTCATTTGTTAAAAGTATGCAGGACAAGGATTTGGCCCATAAACAAGAGCGCTGGCAAAAAATTATCGTTTCAGCGACTCAGCAATCGGGCCGCGGGGAACTGATGCGCCTTGAAAAACCATTCGCATGGAAAGACTTCTCACAGAAAATTAACCAGTTAGCGATTGATCAGTGTCTATTCTTTTATGAGGGGGAATCAGCCCTCAATGCGAAGCAAGCGGTCGCAAAGTTTAAGGACGAACAGAAACACAAACCGATCAAAAACATAGGATTAGTCATTGGCAGTGAGGGCGGATTTTCCACCAATGAAATCAATGGCTTAGAGAGCCTTGGCTTAAGTCCTGTCACTTTAGGAGCTCAGGTTCTGAGGGTTGAAACGGCTTGCCTTACTGGACTGTCCATCCTAAAGTATGAATTTGATCTTATGGAGGCCTGATGAACAATGAAGTAGACCCCTTCGAAGAATTTGAATTCAAACCCATTACGGATGGTCTAGGTTTCCATAGAAACCAAAAGCCTCTTAATGAAAAAGCACCGACTTTGAATGATCAAAGATCTTCAACGACTCAATTGTCGTCAAAACAGACTAAGTCTGTGGCTAGCAAGTCTTTTACAAGTGACTCAGTGGCGACTATGTTTTCAACGCCACTACCAAATAAAAAATCAAATTCGACCGCAACAGTTAATACATCCAATACATCGGATGTTGATATCTATCAAACACGTGCATCACTGGCTCAAGGTCAAACTCACGATATCGTGGACGAGATTTTGAAAAACATCGAAACGTCAAAGCAAAAAGCGAATCAGCAATTCGAGATTCCAAAAAATCAAGTTACGAAAATTATCACATCTAAAACAGAACCGATTTACAAAGCTTCAGGCCCCCTAGCAACGGCGATGTTTTTAGATTTAATGTTAGTGGTAGCCTCTAGTTTGTTATTCTTAGTAGCTCTGCTAGCGATTACTAAAATCGATCTATTACAAAATATCAGAAACCCAGATGATCAAGGCTCAGTGTACATTTCATTGTTCCTATTATTCTGCAGTGTTGGTTTTATTTACTACGTTACGTTCCGTTCTTTCCTTGGTTACACGCCGGGTGAATGGGCTTACGATCAAAAAATCCAGGTTCGCGGCGACAAGGTTGATTTCTTTACGTTAACTAAAATTGCTCTGCGAAGTATTTTAATCCTGATTAGCGGCGGATTTATCGTTCCGTTAGTATCATGGGCATTTGATCGTGATTTCATGGGTGAGTTTTTGGATTTACCCCTAGTTCGCAGAAAATAACCGGATACATTGTTATGGGCCAATTCTATTCCAATTCTAAAGATCTATTAGAAAAAATAAACGCCATTAGAAAAAATAAAAAAGTTGTTTTCACTAATGGTTGTTTTGATTTATTGCACGTCGGTCACGTTAAATATCTAAAAGAAGCTAAATCCAAAGGCGATTTTCTAATTGTTGGAATCAATGCCGATGCATCTGTTAAACGTTTAAAAGGCCCGACTCGTCCAATTCAAAATGAAAATGATCGTTCAGAAATTCTTGCGGCTCTAGAGTCGGTTGATGCCACGGTCATCTTTACAGAAGATACACCAGAAAATTTGATCAAGATGGTTCACCCAGATGTCCTTGTTAAAGGAGGCGACTGGAAAATCAACCAGATCGTTGGCGGCGAATTTGTTCAGGGCTACGGCGGACAAGTGCTTTCGTTAGTGTTTATCGATGGAAAATCAACAACATCGATCGTGTCTAAAATTGAAAAAAGCTAATTCACATTATTGATTCCAGACCGACCTGTAAAAAGGTCTATCTATATTCTCTACCACGATCACTACTTTTGACGCGCAGACGGCACTAGTCGCTGATGGTAATATTAAGGAATGACTTACCTAAAACAGATCCTACTAGTCTTTGCCTTTATAAGTGCGTTTACTAGTTTTTTCATCGGGATCATTTCTTGCCAAAAAGGAATCAGTTACCCACCGGGCGTACCCATCGAAAAGGAAGAAATAAAAAACACAATTGATTATGGCGATTATCATATCGATGCTTCGTCACAGGTTGTAGAAAAAGGCGCTACCGGATTTCAGGCCTACACATCAAAGTCATGGAAGAACGGAATAGTTCCAGTAAAGTTTCATTCGAACATCACAGAAGCCCAAAAAGATCTATTTTGGAAGGCCTGTGCAGAATGGAGCAAGGTCGCCAAAGTCCGTTGTCGAGCGAAAAGTTTATTTGAATCAAGCTATCTTTTAGTCACAAATACCAAAGCCGCTAATCGTTGCTGGACAGAACTCGGTGCCGGAAACTCTGGTGGCGAACGCGTTTTTAATTTTGCAGCCGATTGGTGCTGGAATCCGGTATCGCTGTTACATGAGTTAGGCCATGTGTTGGGATTGATTCACGAACATCAACGCCCAGATCGCGATCAATATATAGAAGTCTTTCCAGAAAATGCAGGAGAGATGTCATACTCGTACGATAAACTCTCTTTGGGAAGTATGGATAACAGCGGGCCTTATGATTTCTTATCAATAATGCACTACTGGAACGCAGCCTATAGCATAAATGGAAAACTAATTATGGTTCCTCGTCCTGGCTTTGAAAAATTCGCCTCAGTCATGGGTTATGCGACAAAGCTTAGCGCCGGTGACCAAGTTCTAATTCAAAAAATATATGGAGCTAAATAGCAGATGTTAAAAATCACTTCTTTCTTTATCTTTTTATTTCTAGCATTTTATTCGCCGACAAATTAACTCAGGACACTTATCGCAATTCACTAGAAAATCAGCGAAAGCGAGAACAGGCCTATTTGGCTATAAAAAAACAACTGTATATGAAGAGCGTGCCGAGCTAGAACTCGAAAAAGAACGCTTAGAAAAAGTTGAATTTCACGCGCGCTTAAAATTAGCCAACCTAAATTCAAATCCAATCGCAAAACCTTCTGACATCGGCTCTCCAGAGTTAAGAGCCAAAACTTTAGCCGCCAGTATGGATTTCCCGCCAACTCCCGAAAAGTTCTCGTACAAAAAATTCTGCGATCAATTCCTAGAAAAGAAAGACAGTTCAATTAAATCCCAACAAACCCAACCAAAATAGCCTGCCCCAAAAGAAAAAACCCCGCTGGGGGAAGCAGGGTTTTAGGGGGGGGGATGAAACAACCGTCTTTGGGGGGAAAGACTTTGTGGCTGCTTCTGTCTTTATAGTATTGCAACGACCAGACCAAACCACCCCAATCATAAAAACGGGGGTTTCCCTCCCGACCCTAGACCAAGACCAAAGCTCAGCCGCGAAACCAAATATTTAATTCCCGACTACGGTTTGGTATACTGAAACCGTAGACAAGGAGGTCTCGTGAAAGTTACGCCCATCGATATCGCACACAAAACGTTTTCTAAAAAAATTATGGGTTGTGACCCCCAAGAGGTTTCAGATTTCATGCAACAAATTTCGGCGCAACTTGAAGCCTTAATATATGAGCGCAATCATTTAAAAGAAGTTCTGCGTGAAAAAGAATTATCTCTTCTAGAATATAAAGAAAAAGACAAAATGCTTCGAGAAACAATGTCCGCAGCCTCACAAATGTCGGATAGATTGAAAATCGATGCAGAACGCGAAGCCAAACTGATCATCACAGATGCTCAACAAAAAGCGGAAATGATTTTAAGAGACTCTAAAGACTCACTTAGAAAATCATATCAAGAAGTGAATGATTTAAAACGTACTCGTCTTCAGTTTGAAGCTAACTTGAAAGCCTTGGTACAGGCTCACCTTTCCCTATGTCCAACCTAACGCCCGCAAGACCGCATTCGAAAAAATCCACGACGATCAAATAAAACTTAAAGTCCACGCTCCGCCAGAAGATGGCAAAGCCAACGATGAAGTCATCCGATTTATCGCTAGTTTTTTCTCGTTAAGAAAGAATCAGGTAGAAATAGTAAGCGGGCATTTAGCCCGCAGAAAGCGCGTAGCGCTGTCGTTTGATAGGGCCCTCAGTCGAGAGGACCTTCAGAAATTCTTTTCCTAGGATTCCGGCTCTTCAGCAACTTGGGCACCATAAAACCGCTTAATATTACTTTTTCTTTTTAGCTGGTTTGGCTAGCGCTAGTTCCAAAGCTACAAATTGTTCTTCGAACGTCGTTCTGTCTTTCAACTCTTGTTTAGTCGTCGGGCCAGCTCCGTCAAGGGCGAAGAAATCGTTTCCAAAACTTTTGATGATCGCAAACGGAGACGCTACTTTAGGCTTTAATACTTCATACTGTCTGAAGTACTTAGAGGCTTCGTTCGCATCTACGTCAGATTTTTTAAGTTTAACAAAGTAAACCTGAGCGTCGTCTGCATCAAATGTAAAAGGTATGATGTCTTTAGCAGCTTCAGTAGTTTCTGCGGCTATGGTTGTTTCGCCATCTGCTTTGGCTTCTGCAGGAGCCTCTACTTTCTTAGATCGTATATAAATACTAGTATTTGTTGAAAATGAAATACTAGTTTTGAATGGATCATTTACGGCATGTAGCGCATGTTCAACAAAGATTCGATCGAACTCAGCAGCCATACTACGAGTATCGTACTTCGACATTTGCAACACATTGTTTAAGTTACGTAACATTCGGTTAGCATCCTTGTACTTAACTTTTACTAAGTTATAAACAGGGCTCAATTTAATAAACGCCTCATCATCTGGTGTCTTGGACGCTTTACCTAATGCAGTCACCAACTTATTTAAGTGAGCTTTAAATGCCTGTTCGCCAGGGACTTTATCTACAATTTCACGGAACAAAGTATTAGATATAAATCCAATTCTTTTACTCATCCCTTGATCTGCGCGTAACAGGACAACGTAGTCCTTATCTTTTGACGAGTTGTATTCTTCAAAAGACGAATACTTTAAAGGAGAGGCTTTATAGTAAGCTAGGAAGAAATTCCATTCTTGAGACGACGGAAATTTTTCTGGGTATGCTATTAGCGCTTGTTCTAGCTCAACAGCACGATCAGCTAATAAAGACTTGGCGGCATCGAAAAGTTTCTTACGACTTGCTGTAATTTCAGCTAGTTCAGCATGTAATCCATTTGCTTGAGCATACTCAGCCACATTGGAATACTTAAGATCCATTAATTGGTATTGAGCTAAGATTTCATGTAAGTTTGTTTTGTAGCCAAAGTGAACTGATTTTTCGTAGTTAGTTTGATAACCACGTGTTGGCGCCAATACTTTAATAGGATCTGTATCGGTGATTTTCATTAAGCCCTGTAACATTGGTTTTTGCCAATCGTATAGGAATAGCAAACCTTCTTTATTTGCTTTAGCGATCATACTATAATCTAACACCTCGATAGAAGCCGTATCGAACGTGCGATTTGTGTACTGCTTCATGAATCCAAAGAATGTACGGAAGTTATCACGCATGGGTACACTCATTCCACGCTTGAAGAAACGCTTGCTCTGATCTGCTTCGCCGGTTTGAGCAGTCTTTCCGCCTAGTGAATACAGCGATAGTGCTTCTTCAGCCATTGGGTACAATTTATAGGTTCCACTGCTATCTTTATGTAAAACATGGGGAACGCCGTGCTTGTTGTAAAAGAAACCGTCCATCATTGCAACAAACCGTTGGTTTCCAAGATTAACCTCTTGTGATTCATTTTCAGCAAACAATTCTCTTTTAATTGTTGGCCAACGTTTAGAGATCGCTGAGTTCAATTTGTTTAGCTCGCTGCGCGCACCTGCGTTTGCGAATGTCTCCGGGGTTAAGCCTAAACGAGGACCGTCGCTGAAGTTCGCCTTGTACAAATTTGGAGTTTCTTTGTCGATGTATTCTTTGAATTGAGCATCGTTGATTAATGTTTCAAAATCAAAGATAGATTGTCTGATTTTCTCTGCCCATACTTCCGGCTTATAGTAGATATCGTAGCCTGACATGGTCATCATAATTGGTGGAAGATCAGCTTCTTCCAAAATTCGGTTAGCTAGAAGCATAGATGTACGACCGTTACCATCGACCATTGGGTGAATTGAAACATATCTCCATTGGAACTCAGCAGCCACGCGGACGGGATCTGCTTTTCCGACTTTTACTAAGGCCATTTGCTTATTAACCCATACGCTTAGCTCTTGAACGTCGCGTTCTACGCTGTCTTTATTACCATAAAGAATCCAACCTCTACGAGCGTTTTCGCGGCTTAGTGGCCAAGGTAATTCGCGGAATTTGGTAAAGGGATTGGCTATAAGAACTTGATATTGTTCTTCAGTCAGTGGATTTAATAACGGATCCTCTCCGCGATTATTTCTTTTTTTGTATACGCCCGCTTCAACAAAGGCATCTTTCCCAAGAGCACGTTTCCACAAAGGCAACTCTTTCTGCAAACCGGACGCGCTTCGTTCATGAACTTCTTTAATCAGTTCTGGGCTTATCACGAAAGATCCTTCAGGAATACGATTCAAAAATTCTCGAGCCGCAACAAATACCTTATAGTTTTCAAGACCAAATAACTCGAAATTCTTTATAGGTGCACCATTGGCAATGTTCTCTTGTTGGAACCTCGTGTGGATCAACTGCGAGACATCGCTCACGTCTTCAACGAACGATTTCCAATATAGTTTTTGTTCGAGGCCTTGATACTTCTTGCGAAGACGATCCATATCTTTTTGAGTGTAAGCCTTGATGCCTGTGTAGAAAGACTGACAGCTGTTTTGTTCAGCCAGCACAGTACTGGCCATTAAACTAACCAATGTGAACGATAAAGCAACGCGGGGGAATTTTGGATAAGACATGGTATTTCCTCTATTTTTAATGACTGTACGAATATACAGTAAAATAGATTTTTACTTCAACTGTAGAGAAATAGTCAGTGACAAGATTTGGCTGTTTAAATTGTTTACGATCAAATAAATTTAAACGCAAAAATAGAGGACATTTTAGGTATTTGCCGAAAAATGTCCTCTACGTTGTTACAAAGACTAGCCACGGGAAAGATGAATCAATGGCAAAAACTTCTCGCCTTGTTCTAAATAAAAAATAAAATAGACAAATGAGCTTTACCAGAGCTTTCAAGTTCACTTCAAATTGCAAAGGTGATTTTTAGATGAGGAGAGGAAGCACTAAAAGAGGGAAACTGTGCTTTCACTTCGGTATCGGTAAAACATTTTCGACCAAGCTTTGCCACAAACAATGACCACTTTTTTCAGCGTCTCCGACTAATTTTTCTTTTTACGTTTTTTAGCTTTTAGCTTGATCGACATTTCGGCTTGATCCAATTGATCTTGGATATCATCGTCACTAGGCACCTTAGTGTGCTTCTTAACGGGAGCCACTACAGGTACTTCGGGTTCTTTTTTAAATAGGTTTTGATCAACGCCATCTTGCGTTTGAATCTGATAGTTCTCTTCTTGTTTTACAGGTTCAATATGCTTTCCAGGAAGCGCCTCTTTATGCGGGTTGTTCGAGAACGTATCAAACAATAAATTCACCGCGATACCCACTGTCAAACCGTTCGCATAATTCTGTCCAGAAATTGAATTGGCGATGTAGGACTTAACAACAAAACCACTCGAAAAACCGACGTCAAGATTCGCTTGAATTTGGATATGAGACGGATTTATTGAATAGAATTTGTAACTTCCGCCATCCACTCTTTGAATCAATGTATTACGTATAGCTTCGTTCGTATTGCCTTTATCGCTATCGTCAGTGATCGTTTGAAAACCATTAAGTTCTAATCCAAAGAAAGAATGCTTCCATTGCATGCCACCACCAACATACCACGGCATCACGCTAGATCGCTCGCTACGGAAATTATACCCGCCGCCGGCATAGTACGAAAACCATTGGTAGTTATTTTGAGCCTTCAACATCGCCGTAATTTCTAGCACACCTTCATTCGTAATTACGGAATCTTGAGTATTAGAGATTTGATCCAACGAGTAACGCATCGTTAGCTCAGGCATGACATCCATAAATCCCCGGTAAACCATCCAGTCGCCACTGGCTTCTAGCGTGTTTAGTGTAGAGTTAGAGCGGTTAAAATCTGTATTTTTACTTTCTGCATTACTAATGAAGGCTTTGGCACGAACGGACCAAAAATCTTTAAAAACATAGCGTGTTTCAAGGAACATATCTAGTAAAGCGTATTTATTTGAGCTGATTAAATTTACCTTTGAACCGACGTCATTAAAGTTTGAAGTCGTTTCGAAATACGTAGCGCCACCCGACATTTCAAACGTTCTTGGCTCATATGTTTTAAGTTTATTGAAACTATAACCGTTCTGAGATATTAAACACAGAAGTAGCCCTAAAGGCAGTGCCAGATTTTTTACAAAACTTGAATGGTTCATTAAGGATATTATGACCAACAACACGGAAGAGGTAAAGCAAATGTCCTCTTCAAAAAGAAAAACTCAACTCATTCTGATTTTCTTAACGGTATTTATTTATCTTTTAGGTTTTGGAATCATAATTCCAATCCTCCCCATCCTTAGTCGAGATTTCGGAGCAAACGCTACAGAGACAGGGCTTTTAATGTCGGTGTATTCACTGATGCAGTTTATGTTTTCACCTTTTTGGGGTCGTTTGAGCGATCGCTATGGCCGAAAGCCTGTTTTGCTCTCCTGTCTTTTAGGCGAGACGTTTTCCTACATCCTATTTGCCGTAAGTCGGGATCTGCAGATGCTGTTTATTGCTCGAATGCTAGCCGGATTCTTTGGTGGCAGCATTTCTACTGCATCAGCGTATATTTCAGATATCACTCCAGCGGACCAGCGCTCTAAAGGCATGGCTCTGATAGGGGCTGCATTTGGTTTAGGCTTTGTTTTTGGCCCGGCCATAGGTGGATTGTTAACCGAATACTCAAAACATATCTCGACAGAACCGTTTTTCAATACTTCGTTCGCATCGTACGTAGTTTCAGGTTTATGTTTTTTCACATTCGTCTTTGGCTATTTCTTCCTAACAGAAAGCTTAACGACGAAAGCGCCTCCAAGATCTTCAAAAAGTCGCTTTCTTATCATTTTTGAAAAACTGAAGATCCCTATCGTTAGCCATTTAACTATCGCGTTCTTTCTTTTATCATTCTCAATGTCTGCGATGGAAGCGACTTTAGTTTTGTACATGGGCGAAATATTTTCTTGGGGTATTAAGGAAGTCAGTTATGGATTTGCTTATATAGGTGTAATTATTGTAATCACTCAAGGCTACTTGATCCGTAAGTTTTTACCTAAATGGGGCGAGCGCCTGGTTTTAAAATTAGGAACTGGTTCCTTTTTCTTGGGAATGATTCTGATTCCGCTAGCGCCTAATATCTGGATAATGGCCGTCGCGATGACTCTAGTGGCGTTGGGTAATGGCATGTCTAATCCGTCCATATTAGGCTCAATTAGCAATTTAACGGACAGTACAGAGCAAGGCAGCACACTCGGTGTAACTCAAAGCTTATCGTCGCTAGGACGTATACTAGGCCCAGCGCTCGGTGGTTTTGCATTTCATAAATTTTTTATACAAAGTCCGTTTGTTTTGGCCGGACTCCTTGGGTTCATTGCTTTTCTAATTGTGATTGTGCTAAATCAGCAGATCCCAAACAAAGGAAAAACCAGTGGAAGCCACTAATCAAATCGGAATTTATCAAATCGAAAATCTTATCTTACAACGTGTTCCATTTACTTTGCTGGATTTAACTAACGAAGCCAATGTGATTGCGCCATTTGAACATTTAAATTCCTACTACTTAAACTTCTTCAAAAATCTAATTTTGAAAACGACAGCGGCCGAGTACAAATCGACCGAGAAATTTCAGTCTTTACCTAAAGATGCGCCGGTGGTGATTGTTTGTGATTCTGGTGACGATTCAAAAAAAATAGCCAGTGATTTAGAGTCAGCTGGCTACATTAATGCATTTTATGTTGAAGGTGGCGCTAAAACTTTAACGGCGTTACCAATTAACTAACCCCGTCTAAACAAGTTCAATTTCACCAGATCCAATTGTTGCCGCTAACTTAGCACGCAGACGTGTTACAGCTTGTGCGTGCAATTGCGACACACGGCTTTCTGTAACTTTTAGAACTTGTCCAATCTCTTTTAAATTTAAATCTTCGTAGTAATACAACGACAGAACTAAACGCTGACGTTCCGGAAGATCTTCGATCGCTTTCGCTACGATATCTTTTACTTTTTTCAAATTCAGCTGATTGTAAGGGTTCGCTAGTTTTGAACCCTCTAGTAAATTTAGGATAGATTTTTTATCCGTATTACTGAACGTTTGCGAATCATCGATCGACAGTAAACTCACCGGACGAACTTGATTTATTAAATCATGAAATTCATCTTGATTGATATTCAAAGTCTTAGCGATTTCTTCATCCGTAGGCGATCGACCCAAATCTTGCCCAAGTTGCGCAATCGTTCGATCCAAAACTTTAGATTTGTCACGGATAGAACGAGGAACCCAGTCCTGCGAACGCAATTCATCTAGAATGGCACCACGCACGCGAAATTCAGCGTAAGTTTTAAACTTGTTGTCACGTGACGGATCATATTTATCGATCGCGTCCATCAAACCAATAACACCTGAAGAAATTAAATCATCCAGTTCAATGTTTGATGGCAAACGAGCCGCAATTTTTTGTGCAATAAATTTAATTAACGGAGCGTACTCTTTAATTAGACTGTCTTTTTGTTGCTGAGTTAAACGCTTAGGATCTTCTTTATACTTCTTCAGCAAAGCTAAATTCTTCACTCAGTACCCTTTCCATGGATTGTCGTGTCTTATTTCAGTGTAACAAATGTCAGAGTTCGGGAAAGTCCAACTTTCACAATTAGGACGTTGCTCGTGCTAGGTTATCCCAAAACATCTCAAGACCACCGCTGGAGTTTATTTTATATTGTGATTTTAAAATTTCAGAAGAAATTTGAGAAATCGCAATAGCCGCATCTGAGGTTGGGTCCTGTTTCAGAATGATACGCTTGTTGATGTTAGCTGATTTCAACTGAGAGTCCTGAGGAATCGCGCCCAAGTAGTCTAGACTTACGAATAGAAACTTTTGTACGACATCTTGGAAACGCTTAAATAGGTAAAACCCGTCTTCTTGATTTTTCACACAATTTGAAACGATAGAAAAACGATTCACTTTGTATTTTTGATTCAAAACTTTAATCAAAGCATAAGAATCAGCAAAGCTTGACGGATCTGCAGTAATAACTACAATGTTATTTTTAGCAGCCGCATTCATATGGAGAACATTTTGTGAAATACCTGGAGAGGTATCGATCACCATATAATCAAAAGACATTGGTAACTCTTTTAACGAATCCAAAACCGTTCTTCTAGCATAGGCATCCAGATTCTGCATCTGATCGATACCGTGGCCACCAGAAATTAAGTATAAATTGCTATCTAATCGCACCAACGCGTCTTCGATAGTTTTCTTTCCAGACATAACATCAAAAATAGTCGTTTCAGCGCGAGTACCGAAAAAAATATCCACGTTTGACATACCTAAATCGGCATCAAAAATAAGGACTTTCTTATCATAGCGAGACAATTTGTACGCTAGGTTGCAAGCAAGTGTTGTCTTGCCGACTCCGCCTTTGCCTGATGTCACACTGATGGTTTTAGTTGGGTAGCGAAAACTCATATTGAAGCCTCATTATTAGTGTTATTCTTTTGGGTGATGTGGAAAATCAAGTCTACTAGTCGCTCTTTAGTGGCGTATTCGAAATCCTCAGGAATTCTTTGACCGATGCCAAAAGCAAAAAGTGGAATCTTATTTATTTTATTAAAACTATATACATTGCCGTTCTGTGCTGTTTCATCCAGATGATTAAAAATAACGTCAGTCACATTGAGCGGCACAAAATTATTTAAAACACCTTGTAGATCTTCGTATTTATTTCGTGCTGACAGAACCAAATGAACACTTTTTGAAGGAATCTCTTTCAAGATCATGCTTTCAAAGAAAGACACTTCTTCCTGAGTTTTCAAATTGCTCCCCGGGGTATCGATCAAAATATAGTCGATGGAATTGATGAATTTTAAAATCTCTTTCCAATCGCCACGACCACGGATAACCGCGAAAGGAACATTTAAGATTTGCGAATAAATTCTAAGCTGTTCTACCGCGCCTACTTTCTGAGTATCTAGCGTCAGCAGCGCCACTTTCTTGTTGTCACGAACGATCAATTGCGACGCCATCTTGATGATCGCTGATGTTTTGCCGCCACCACTTGGGCCAACGAAGAAATGAAATTTTTT
Organism: Bdellovibrio sp. 28-41-41; assembly: GCA_002256935.1. Taxonomy (GTDB): domain Bacteria; phylum Bdellovibrionota; class Bdellovibrionia; order Bdellovibrionales; family Bdellovibrionaceae; genus UBA2316. The sequence goes on along the minus strand of NCGL01000024.1, from coordinate 9,634 downwards.
GGTCTCGCCCGTTGAAATCACGATGTCTTCTAAAATTCGTTTAGCTAAAAAGCCCTCTACTAGAGGCTTATTTTTCAAACGTGTTACAGGAACTTGATTTTGCAATTCTAAAATCATTTCTGCAGCCAGTTCTTCTAATACGCCTTCCTTTACTAAACCTTGAAATTGCGAAGATAATTCGTAGTGAATTCCATAATTCTCGCCTGGATAGTGCGATTGTGGTCGCGATTCCGCTGGAGTATTAATGCTCTTAATCATTGCTTTTAATGAGGCGATTTCGGAACGTAGCGAGTTTAGCTCACTGTCGGACTGAGCCAGCATTTGCGTTTCAACCTGATGTTTTACTTCCGCCTGCATTCTAACTTGAGCTTGCTTAGCTGTTTGCTTTGGAACGGCATTAGTGCGCTCATTCAATAATGTCCCGGCATCGAATGCACGTTGAACTGCATTTTTAATACGTTCTTCAGCCGCGTTCTTTTCATCATTGATATCGATATATTTTTGCGTCGTCACTGGCTTAGTTACAGGAGTTGTATGACGAGTTACAAATTTAGAAATAATTTCTTTTTGAGTACGTGCCGAGCTGTTTTGAAATTGCTGTTTGTCATTTTCAGCCATACGAGACTCAACAAACTTCTTTTTGTGAAGTGTCTCTTCACTGACAGCGGCAGTGATTTCAAAACTACTTTCACCAACTAATCCGTATTTATTGCTATTATCTTTGGCCGCCAAAATGATCGCATCGGGACCAAGTTGCTTCTTGACCATCTCCAAAGCGTCTTTCATCGTGCGTGCTTCGAATTTTCTAACTTGCATGTGTTATCTCCACAGTGGCTACGGATTGAATGTGAGCATCATTGCTAAGCTCGTTGTGTGACAAAATAATTAGCTGAGGAATAAATCGATGAGTCAGCTTGAACAGATGGCGTCGCGACATTGGCGACGCCAATAGAATTGGCTGTCCGGCGATCTCTGGATTTTGCTCTACAGTGATAGCAATTTGATTAATTAGATGATGTGCTGTTTGCGGATCCATTACTAACTGAACCCCTTGCTCTGTTTGTAATAGAGAGTTCGCAATGCTTTCTTCAATATTCGGATGCAGAGTCATCACTGGAATACGACCCGCATCGTTCGTGTATTTTCTTGTGATGGCACGTGATAAACCTTTACGTACACCTTCAGTTAAAACCTCAACGTCTTTTTGCTTTGGTGCTTCGTCAGCTAAAGTCTCAAACACAGTTAACAAATCACGGATTGAAACTTGTTCTTTAAGCAAGTTTTGCATAACACGAACAACTGAACCCAGTGGCAACATATCTGGAATAAGCTCTTCCACCACTTTTGGATTGATCTTCTTGAAGTTTTCGATCAATTGGCTGGCCTCTTGGCGACCAAGTAATTCATGCGCATGCGTACGTAAAATCTCTGTTAAGTGAGTCGCCATAACTGTTGGCAAATCGACCACTGTGTATCCAGACATTTCAGCTTGCTCTTTGCGTGATGGGTGAATCCACAAAGCATCCAGTCCAAACGCAGGTTCTTTTGTTGGAATACCTTCGATAGGGTCTGATACATTTCCTGGATCCATTGCTAACATATAATCTGATTTCAAAGTGCCACCGCCAACGCGATTACCTTTGATCATCAATTGGTAATCACCCGGGCCTAACTGTAAATTGTCACGAATATGCACGCTAGGAACAATGATACCTAAATCCAATGCAAACTGTTTCCGAATAGAGACGATACGCTCAAGCAAGTCACCGCTCTTATTCGATTCCACAACTTGGATAAGTCCATAACCGACTTCCAATTCTACTAAATCTAGCGGCAACAAAGATTCGACATTCTCTTTTTTCGGAGCCGCGATAGAGGCTTCTTTTTTCTTTTTCTCTTCCGAAATCGATTCTGCTTTATATTTATCAATAACCCAAGCCATCGTAGCTAGGAACAAACCAATAGCAAAGAAAGGAACTGTAGGTAACCCTGGCACAATACCTAACAGTAACAATACCGCAGCAGAAATATAAACTGCACGTGTGCTGATAAATAACTGAGACACCACTTCTTGACCCATATTATCGTCGTTACCCGCAGAACGAGTTACGATCATACCGGCCGCTGTAGAAATAATAAGTGCTGGAATCTGGGCTAGTAAACCATCACCTATCGTTAACATTGTGTAGTACTTAGCTGCCGTTGCAAAATCCAAGTCTTTTTGGATCACACCGATTAGTAGACCACCGACAACATTGATAATCATGATAACGATACCTGCGATAGCATCACCACGTACGAACTTGCTGGCACCATCCATAGATCCGTAAAAGTCAGCTTCTCGTTCAATTTCTTTACGGCGCTTGCGAGCTTCTGATTCGTTGATCAACCCGGCGTTAAGATCGGCATCAATCGACATTTGTTTACCAGGCATCGCATCTAAAGTGAATCGAGCTGCGACCTCGGCCACTCGACCCGAACCTTTTGTGATTACGATGAAATTGATGACAATCAAGATCATGAATACGATAAAACCGATAACGTAGTTATTGCCAACCACAAAGTTACCGAACGCATTAATCACATCACCGGCCGCTTTTGGACCTTCATGCCCGTGACTTAAAATCAAACGGGTCGTAGCTACGTTTAATGACAAACGAAATAGTGTCGTCAATAACAGTAAACTAGGAAAAGATGAAAATTCTAAAACATTTTTAGAATAAATTGAAACTAGAAGAATAAGTACACTGATCGCTAATGAAAACGTTAACGAAATATCTAACATTATCGGTGGCAATGGAATGATCATTACCGTTAAAATTCCTAATACACCAAATGCGATCAAAAGATCGGTATTTTTGGTGACCTTTTCAAATCTTTTCAGAAACTGAAATACAGGCTCTAAAAAATCATTCATAATTTAGCCTTTCTCTTCAACTTGAATACGTATGACAATACTTCAGCTACTGCTACGTACAATTCTCTAGGAATAACTTGTCCTAATTTCATGGTTTTAAAAATAGTTCGTGCTAACGGTTTGTTTTCTATGATTGGAATGTTGTGTTCCCGCGCAAGCTCTTTAATTTTTTCGGCGATCAAATCCCCGCCCTTGGCAATCAATTGAGGCGCCGGCAAATCGTCACTATATTTAAGTACAACAGCGATATGAGTTGGATTCGTGATAACAACGTCACCCTTTGGAACTTTGTCCATCATGCGACGATTCGCTACTTCTCTTTGAATTTTGCGAATGCGGGCCTTGATCATTGGATCCCCTTCGCGTTGCTTAACTTCTTCTTTAATTTCCTCTTTAGTCATCATCATCTTTTGTTCCAAATCCCACCATTGGAAAAAATAATCGCCAGCAGCAAGAACCAACATAACCATGCCGATACCAAAGAAAAGTTTCGTAATCATAGACCCGATATAAACCATCAATTGTTCTTTTGAATAGGTTTGTAAATATGGCCACGTATTTACTTCTTTTTCTAATGTTGTATAAACAACGACACCGATAAGACCAACTTTAATAAGTGACTTAAGTCCTTCCACCAAACCACGAAGACTGAAAATCCGTTTAAAACCTTCAATCGGATTTAAACGATCAGGGTTCGGTGACAGAGCATCCTCGACGGACATGAAACCAATCTGGATCACACTGGATAGAGAACCTAATAAAGCACCGACTAACACAATTGGGAAAACCAGAATAAACAATTTCGTTCCGACTAAACTAGTCGCTTCCGTGAAATTTCCTTCGCGAACGAAATAGACTAATTGATCACCAAAAGTGTATTGAAACAATTCACGAAATTGCTGTTGATAGAATCCACCAAATAGACTTACTAGGCCTGCCACGCCCATTAACATCATTGCTGTCGATAATTCACGAGTATGCGGTACGTTCCCTTGCTTCCGGAACTCTTCCCGCCTCGAATCCGACGCTTCTTCGGTCTTTTCGTTGTCGCTGTCGTCAGCCATTAAAAGGACCCCATTAGTTTATTCATCTGTGATTGTGTTAAATCCAAAATATGTACTACTTCGTTTATATAAAGAGGCATTGAAACGAACAAGATCAGGAAGCCAACTACGATTGTGACCTGAAAACTGGTTACAAATACGTTAATTTGCGGAACGGCACGACCTAAAATCCCCATACCCAAATTCACTAAAAATAACGAACTGACGATCGGGGCTGCCACTTTTAATGCAATTTCAAAAAGCATTTGGCACCAACGAACGAATTCACCCAGGCCGTTAAACTTTAATGTCATTTGCGAAATAGAAACTAATTCAAAACTTTGAAACACGGCCGAAACCACTAAGTGGTGTCCTTGTACTGCAAAGAAAATCAAAATCGCTAGTGTTCCTTGGAATTGCTCAATCAAACTTGAATTGATACCACTTAAAGGATTGTAAACTGATGCTGAACCTAATCCTAAAGCCTGAGACGTTAACTCAGAGGCCATGTTAAGTGCGTAAAAGAAAAAGCGAGTCAACATTCCCAGACATACACCCAAGAACACTTCTTTAGCTGCCAAAATGATAATTAAACTGTCTAGTGGTACACTTGTGTTTTTGTAGGCTTCAAATGCTACAAGAGATATAATCAGCGAGAATAAAATTTTTAGAGGAGCCGGAATTTGTGATGAGTTGAATATACTAGATGATAAAAGATACGAAGTGACTCTAATTAGAATCAAAACATATACGATCACATAGCTTTCGTTCATAAACAAATTTTGAAACATTATTCTCTCACCATTACGGCTATATTTTCAAATAGGTCGATCGTATAAGAAGATAAAATGTCTAACATCCAAGGGCCGGCAAAGACCAAGATCAGCGCCACCAAAATCATCTTCGGAACAAACGTTAAAGTAGCCTCGTTAATCTGTGTTAAGGCTTGGAAAATACTCACTAACAAACCGATGACTAGAGTGCTTACCAAAAGTGGCGCCGCCAGCATCGCTGTTGTTCTTAAAGCATCTTGTCCTAATTTTAAAATCAACTCTTCTGTCATTCTAATTCCTTATCCGAAGCTTTTAACCATTGAGCCAACGAGCAGGCTCCAACCATCTACTAAAACAAAAAGCATAATTTTTAACGGCATCGAAATTACGACTGGTGGTAACATCATCATACCCATTGCCATTAAGACACTCGATGCGACGATATCGATTACTAAAAAAGGCAGAAAAATAATAAATCCGATTTGAAATGCTGTCTTTAATTCAGACAGTACAAACGCAGGGATTAAAACTAAGGTAGGGACGTCTGCGCGCGTTTTAGGCTTCTCAATCTTTGCTAATTTTACGAACAGACCAAGGTCCTGATCACGAGTTTGGGTAAACATGAAGCGACGTAAGGGCGCCAATGTTTCGGTGATCGCTTGATCCTGGGAAATTTTGTTCGCTAGGAAAGGCTGAACACCTTTTGAGTTTAACTCTTCAAATGTTGGGCCCATGATGAAAAATGTTAGAAACAGTGAAAGCCCTACTAGTAGCTGATTTGGAGGCATTTGATTTACGCCCAATGCCTGACGTAAAAACGAAAAAACGATTATGATACGCGTAAAACTGGTCATCATGATCAAAATAGCAGGCGCCAACGTTAATACAGTCATAACCATGATGATTTTGATCGCGCTTACAATTTCACTTGGGTTATCAGTTGTTTTAAAACCCAAATTAACGGATGGTAGAGTCACTTGGGCAAATGTCCATGGCGAAGTCACTAAGAAGACTAATAAAATCTTCCAAAATATACTTTCATTTAAAAATGACTTCCCAGTTTTAAACATTAGATCGACCTCATGTTTTTTAATTTAGAAGAAACTAGGTCCTTGATGCCCTTGATTGAAAACTCATCCATTTCTTCTTCTGCCTCTGCCGACTTCGTATTGATTTGTGATTTTCTATTGTACGTATTAGATGCAGATTTTGGAGCGCTGATTTCTTCGTCTTCCAAACGGTCATCCAATTCAGATCTGAAGTTTTGACTTGTAACTTCTGGCAATTCATCGTCCATCAAAGACAATGTTTTAATCATATTGATATGTGCATCCGTGATACCCACCAAAATTGATTCGCCGGCTACACGTACAACAGCAAGGCTCTTCTTTGGACCCAAATAATGTTGAGCCAGAACTTTGATTTCGTTTTTGTTTCTTTTGATATTTTGGGTTTTATTTTTACGAACAAAAACCCACATACCCGATGCTAAAATGCCAAGTAGCGCCACCACCATGATGATGCGGAAGTAAGTGCTTTCGCTAGAGCTAATTTTTTTTGTCGCCTCTAGGGTTAAAGGGATTTCACTCTCTTTTGCTGTTGCCTTGTTCAAGACTGGGGCAGACTCAGTAACCGTGTCCGCTGCCGTAACCGCGGCCGATTCCATTTCCGTTTCCGTCACCGTCGCCGCGACCGTTTTTTTTGGTGCTGCTTCTGTCGTTTTTATTTCGTTTTGAACGTCAGTCGGAAGCTCAGAGATTCCTGAGGCTGCCATTACGTTAAATGCTAGAAAGAAAACCGCTAAAATCCATTTCATTGGTCGTTCCCTATTTAATTAATTTAATTTCTACTTCAATTGCTCAACGCGTTCAGCTGGCGAGATCACATCTGTTAAACGCACACCGAATTTTTCATTCACTACAACCGCTTCGCCGCGTGCAATGAGCTTATCGTTAACCATAACTTCCATTGGTTCACCGGCTAGTTTATTTAGCTCAATAACGCTACCTTGAGTCAAATTTAGCAATTCGCTCACTGGCATCTTTGTACGACCTAGCTCCACCGATAATTTTAGAGGGATATCTAAAATTAATTGAAGGTTTCTATCGTTTTGTTTCGGCTCGTTTCGTCCCGCCGCTTTAGGCGCTGCTGGTTTTTCTGCAGACAAAGTCATGGCTTCGGCTTCTTGTACCAATTGCGCGGCTAAATTATCTAATTGATCGTCAGACATTTTCTAACTCCTTTTACTTTATAATTGGTCTAGTGACTTGCACTGCCGTCGTTCCATGGTGATTGCCGTAGTAACCTCTAAATTTCTTAACATTTTCAACATTGATATCGAGTTCGCCTGTAGCATCTTGAGTTAAAGGAATTACATCGCCTACTTTTAAACTCATTAAGTCTTCTAGCAAGATTGATGTCTCGCCTAGATTCACGCGGATTTCTAACTCAGTATCCATTAATTGTTCTTTGATAATCGCTGTCCAAAGTTTTTTGTCTGTTTGATCCGACTCAACTTGGAAACCCGTAGATAACTTTTGCTTAATAGGCTCGATCGTTGCGTAGGGAATAACCATAGAAATCGTGCCTGTCGCGTTTTCCAGCTCGACGTCGAAAGTCGATGCGATAACTACGTCTGTCGGAGGAACAATACCCACGAACTGAGGATTAACCTCTGTACGGACAAAGCTACAACCGATTTTTTCAACACTAGCCCATGCATTTTCTAGATCATGAATCGCAAGCTCGACAACTTTGCGAACAATACTTAGTTCAATTGGCGTAAAATCTTTACCATCAATTTTAGTGTACGGACGATCTGCACCACCAAAGAAAGAATCCACTAACGCGTAAGCCAGTTTACTTTCGATAACCATTAAAGCCGAACCACGTAGACTATTGAAACGTAGAACACTCATGCACGTGGGCATCGGAATTTTAAAAACTCTGTGCTTGTTAAAGAGATCGATGCAATTTTTCTAAGAGACGATGACAATGATACCCGGAACGCTCTCATGAATTTTTCATAAATAACTTCAAGCTGCGGCAGTCGACCGCGAATGATTCTGTCTTGGCTGGTTAAATCATACGATACGACTTTTTTGTCGTCCGACGATTTGACCGAACCGGTGCTCTCTTTTGCGACTTCAGGAGTGCCCACATCGCCGTCGGAAACCGCGGCTAAGAGAGCATCAACTTCGTTTTGAGATAGTACTTGATTCATTCAACATTCCCTCTAGTTGTAAATAAACTCAGTGAAGAACACGTTCGAAATTTTTCCATTTGTAAGGAATGAATTAATAGTGTCCTTGATTTCGCCCTTCAAGTTCTCGATTCCTTCTTTGTTGGCAACCTCTTCATACTTTTTGGAAGATAGAATAATGATAATAATGTCACGAACCTGCGCTTTACGCTTGTCGATCTCGTCAGCGACGTTCTTGCCCTCATTGTCTTTAAGTTCTAACTCCATCATAACCTTTGCGACTTTGCGGCCTTTCGAGCCTGCCAAGTTTACGATAAAGGTTTCCAACGGAACAACTTTCCCAATGAATTGCTTTTCCTCTTTATGCTCTGCCTCTTGTGCATCGTGCTCGCCTTTAATAACGTGCTCGATCTTTGGCTCGGCATTGTCCTTTTTCTTTCCTTGGTAGATCATCCATCCTACGCCGGCTAAGAAGAACATATTAATAACTATAAGAACGACATAAATAATGTTCGTCTTAGATCCACCTGATGCTGGCGTTGCCGCTGGTGCCGGCGCTGCCGCTGCTGCTTTGTCTTCAGCCACTTCATCCTCCCTCTAACGAAGAAATGACACTTTTCCCCTTAAAACCTTTAGCAGCAATCAAAGTGCCATCTGGACTTTTTTTCCTACTTTCCATTCGAAAGACCAGAATATCTGGACCAATCGCAAGCCCACGGAGCCATCCAGACCACATAACCTTTCATCTATGACGGAATTTTGATCCTCTTCGGTCAATCAGGACCAAAATATTTTTGGCCGACCTATAAAATTTTGACACTCGACTTAGGGGATAGGTTTTCCTTAAACGCAACGCCAGAAAATGACTTAGATTTAGTCACTAAATGCCATGGCGGTAAAATATTTACATTCAAATGCAAAGAATTTCCAAATTATCCCGGAAAAATAGTATTAAATAGATTTTCGCGAGGTCCTTAAATGTTAAAATCTGTACTAACTCTAATAGCTCTTTCGAATTTGGCGTTAGCAAGCAGTGAAGCCAACGATTGGTGTTGGACCAAAGAAGAAAATCCTGCGACAAAACAACCCTACACGTCACACGAAGAATGGGATAACGACGTTATCGCATGGAAAATGAAAAGCCATTCAAATACAAATATCGTAAACTTGGCTAAAGCATTTAGACTCTATTCCAAAGAAAAAGCTAAGGCTAATTCTTTCGGGCACGATAAAGTGGCTCATTGCTATATGGGCTGCCGATTAAGCCAAAGTATTAACTATAACACTTCAGATTACTTAGCATGGTATAAAGAATTGAAAGATGTCACTGATTGCAGTTTAGATAGTCATTTTGAACAGGCGGATTACGTTGCTACTGTACTAGGTGCCAATGCAGGAAAAGACAAATCTATTCAGTGCGAAGCCTACTGCCTTACACATGTCCCGCATTAGTTAATTACTTGTAATTCTAACTTATTTGTAAAAACCTAAACTCGATCTGACACCTCTCGCACTGGGTTTCGATTTCATCGGACAACCGTAAATAATGGCCAATCTTTGCAACAGGCTGGACCGTGTTTTCTTAGGAGCTAATTGAAAGAAAATCTAGTTCTAACTGTTACATCGAATGAGACCGATTTAATTTCGAATCCCGACAGAGCAAAAGACTTTGCAATTAGAATTGTGGTTGACCTCAGAG
>NCGL01000110.1 GCA_002256935.1 Bdellovibrio sp. 28-41-41 | reverse complement strand
TAGAGTTATCGCTTATTTTGCCCGAATGACTTTAAAATACTCAATGGAATCTGGCGTATGCCAGTTTATTGTGCCTGATATTTTTTTAACCATCTCGCCTTTTGGGTTAAAAATAAAACTCTCAGGCAATTTGTCGACTTTGAACTGATCCATTAACACTTTGGCATTTTCTTGAACCACGTAAATCGGTGGTTTATTGAAGCCGGGGAATGATTTCAAAAATGCATTGATATCGTCTTTGTTCTGATCCCCAGAAACCGCGATGATCACAATATTTGGATCTTCTTTTACCAACGATACTAAAGAAGGAACTTCTTCGATACAGGGAGTGCACCAGCTGGCCCAGAAATTAAAGATGATAACTTTGCCAGGAAAGGAGTGGAGGTTGATTCTCGCACCAGACAATGTAATGAGTTCGCCTTCAGGCAAAAAGAGGTCTCTATTTACCGCTGGCGTGGGCGCTAAAGATTGATTTTGTTTATTTGCGATTAAAGTTTGATAGAGAGCTATTAAGGTAACGAATACGCCAATAGTAGTGGCTAAAGCTTTTAAGTGAGTTTTCATAAATTATTTCTCTACTTCCAAAGTGGGCGGTGATATTTTATAAAAATTACTGATTTTACTATCTAATTTTTGTTTTAATCGTTTGGCTAGTTCCTCATCTTTTGATTCCGCGATCAATTCACTATAAATTTGTTCGGCCATCTTTCGCTCACCGGCTTCATTAAATAATCCGCCAGCTAGACTCATCACCCAGCTTGGTGCTCCATTTTTTCCGGCGCGATATAATAGATCCGCCGCTTTTTTATTGTTGCGCTCTTCAACTACGGCTTGATAAGAAGCACGGTAAAGAATACGCCAGTCATTTGGAAAATTTAGGACGGATTTGTCAAAAAGCGTAGAAGCTCCCTTAACATCACTTATAGTTAAATCTACAAGTAAAGGAGCATGAAAATTGATCTCATAGAATTTAGGGTCTAAATCTATCGCTATATTCATAAGATGAAAATGCCAACTGGTAGTTTTATCAGGACACAAATGCATTTCCGCTATTTCAAGTTTGTTAAAAGCATCTAACTCTTGTAAAAATCGAATCCAAAACGTATCCGCAATTTGTGAACCATATCCGAAACTAAAATATTTAATGTAATTATTTACGCAGATAAGTCTTGGTTGATAAGTAGGTGATTTTAGTTTGTTTAAACTTAAATTCATGAAAATTATAAACATTGAAAAAAATAAACTTAAAAATGTGGCAACCATATTCAAACTGTAAAACAGTATCTTCTTATGCTCAATAAAAAACCCCACTCTGAGCAGTGGGGTTTTTTAAATTTCGACATGTGATCTAAAATTAAATTACATACCTATAGCGGTGTAAGACAATAGACGATTTTGGTTAATCGTAAATTGATCTCCCATATTGGTCGCGTTATTAGGAAGTATCCCGTTATTATTTGTTGGATTACCCCACGCACCCGCTATGTAGGCAGCAGCTACCCCACTTACTGCAGCACACGTAGTTAACGCAGCCGGAGGGTCGCCTAATGTGGCCTCATATGCCCATACAGCTTGACCGGCCTGTGCAGCGGGTAGAGCTAAGTCAATTGCCAATAAATCATTATCACCAGCACCAGCAAAAGCAGGAGCGCCCGCAGGTAACGCCGGGGCGCAAGCCGCCGCTAACTGTACGAAACCAGCATTATAACGTAATGCTTGCCCAACCGCGCCAGCACCTATCGCTCTTAGATTATTAGTGTAGCTATTATATTCTGTAAAAAAACTGGCTTCACCTTGAAAAATTGAATTCAAGTGAGTCTTAGCTTCTGCTTGTCTGGCTTTCGACATAAACTTTTGATACTGAGGGATACCGATTACCGCTAAAATACCGATGATCGCTACAACGACCATTAACTCGACTAGCGAGAAACCTTTTCGGTTATTTAAAATACTTGGTGTTTTCATACGTTCTCCTTTTTTTTGTTTGTTTAATTTCTATTTTAAAAATTAATATTTAATAATAATACTGTTATATGTTTTCATAATATACACCTGTATTCAAGAGATACTGCTGTCTAAATTTTATACCGAATCAAATCAATACATTCATCAAACCTTTACTAGTCAAAAATCCAGTTGCGTTTCATGATGATACGCATCCGTGCATCTGGCAAAATTATGTTATGCCGACTGCAACACCGTGATCCGATCGCGGCCATTTGCTTTGCTTTCATATAAAGCTTCGTCCGTTTTTTTGTAGAAATCGCGGATTGATTGAACTTCGGGGTTCCAACTGCAGATGCCGATACTGATGGTGCATTTGATTTGCTTGTCATCGTAGTAAATGACGCTTGATTTGATCTGCTCTGATATTTTAGCCGACATATCTAGAGTTTCATCTAGCGACTGATTAGGCGCTAAAATCGCGAACTCTTCACCGCCGACTCTAGATACCATAACCTCTTTATCTTGATACAACTTCAATATAGCGCCAACATGAACTAATACCGCGTCACCACCTGGGTGCCCGTAGGTATCGTTTACTTTTTTGAAAAAATCGATATCTAACAACACTAGATTTAACTTCTCGTATCGATTTGTATACTCAGATAGTTTTTCTCGGAAAAATCTTGAATTATGAAGCTTGGTCAAATCATCAAAAATCGACAAACGTTCTAACGCCATATTTTGAATCAATAACTTCATTTGCTCGGACAACGTAATCACCTTCTGGTGATCAAATTGTAGATCTTTTTCGGGACCATGAATTGGCAGAAATATTTCGAATGATTCCTTCGACTGAGGATTTATCGGGATAACCACCATGCTATGGATATGGGTGGTCGAAAACAATTCCTTAATTTTCGAGGAATCGATATACGTATATTTTACTGACGGCGGCATGTTTTGAATTTTCTTGTTCAATGAATCAAAGACAGAGGACTGTCCTAGGTGATTTGAGTTTATCAACTTTACAACTGTCTGCTTTTCATTATTTTTTAAAAAGCCCACACCCAAACCGAAATTATTTAGAATATGTTTAATGAATTCTTCCAAAATTTTTCCTGGTTCTTTTACCAAGCGCGTGTTTTGAAGCAATTCAATTAGGGAATCCATCTCTTCGATTTTTTTATCTTTTAATCCCATTTCACGACGATATTTTTTATGAAGCTCTTCTTCCACCGTGACGTCTTTGAAAAACAGAATGTATTTTCCTTCAAAAGGAACAATGGAGTACTGACCTAAACCTTTTTCAATATTTTTTGTTTTGAATGAAATGACCTTCATCGGACGTGTTTCTTTCATTCCAATAAAGCTACTCAGCTGTAACGGTTGACCGTCCATCTCTATAAATACTTTAGTTAAATTCATCTTTCCAACAACGCGAGCCACAGACAAACCTGTAAATAAATAGAATGACGAATTGGCATATTCGATCAATCCTGACTCATCATAAACCGCTATCACATCGAATGAATTTTCAAAAACATTAAAATCCATATCTAATATATCGGTTTTCCTCACGAAAAATTGAGCCGATAATACCCTGGTCCAGGACAGGCACACAAACAAGTATTATGATTCACTAGCTGTTTAACACCTAGACTAAATGCTATTACTACACAACCTTATCCTACTTATATAACTCATAAGACTCCGTCGCATTTACCGACACAAACAAAAAAACCGCGTCTGACCTGGCGCTTTTAAAATCAATACACATACTAATTTTAGGTCGGTCTATTAACCAGATAGACAGGGTCAAATCGCATGATTAAACTTAAAGAATGATGGAAATAAGGATGTCTCAAGATAATAAAAACTTACCTTTCACTCCGGATGGGGACTCTTCGGTTCAAGTTATTCCTAAAGTGGAAACGCCAAAGATGTATCAAGTCATATTAATGAACGATGACTACACCCCCATGGACTTTGTCGTTTTAGTTTTGAAAAAATTCTTCGGCAAAAAAGAAGAAGACGCAATCAAAGTTATGCTGGATGTGCATCAAAAAGGTGCCGGCACGGCGGGTGTTTATACGCTTGAAATTGCAGAAATGAAAGTGATGCAATCAAATCAGTTCGCGCAACTTAATCAATACCCTCTAAAAAGTATTTTAGAGGAAACCTAAACTAAAGAGGTCACGGTATGATGACAAGAGAATTAGAACGTCGACTGGCAGAAGCTACGGAAATGGCAAAGAAGCAACGTCATGAATTTGTGACTCTTGAACATATTCTATACAGCCTGACACAGTCGCCACGTTCGGTAGAAATTATGGAAGCCTGCGGAGTAAAAATCCCCGACCTTAAAAAAGATTTACTCAGCTATTTAGAAAATAACACACCTGAAATTACGGAAGACCAACTCGAAAGCTATGGTGGCTATGAATCTTGGACTCCCGAGTTCACATTGGCTTGCCATCGTTTAATTCAACGCTCGGCCTTACAAATGAAAAGTGCGGGGAAAAATCAAATCACAGAAGGAAATCTGTTAGTTTCATTTTTCTACGAACAGGATTCTCACGCCGTTTTTTCACTTTCTAAGCAAGGCATCAGTCAGTTTGATATTATCAATTTCATTTCTCACGGTATCCAAAAAGATCCAGAATTTAACGGTACCTTTAACAGTGCCGAAGACCAAGTTAAAAAAGAATTTGATGGTCAGCCTGCGGACGATGCGAAAGTGAACGTCCTAGAACAATTTTGCGCCAACTTAAATGAAAAAGCTCGCAATGGAAAAGTAGATCCACTGATTGGTCGTCACGATCTTATTACCCGCATGACTCAGATTTTAGCGCGCCGAACGAAAAACAATCCTTTACTGATTGGTGAGCCCGGCGTTGGCAAAACAGCTGTCGTTGAAGGTCTTGCTAAAAAAATCGTTGAAGGCGACGTTCCGGAATCTTTGAAAAACAAAGTGATTTATTCTTTAGATATGGGGTCTCTGTTAGCAGGAACCAAGTTTCGCGGTGATTTTGAAAACCGAATCAAAGCCGTCGTAAAGGAAATTAAGAAAAATCCTGACTTCGTTTTGTTCATTGACGAGATTCATACATTAGTTGGCGCTGGCGCAACCAGCGGCGGCAGTTTAGACGCGTCTAACCTATTAAAGCCGGCACTGGCTAACGGTGAGTTGTCATGCGTAGGATCTACGACTCATACTGAGTACCGTCAGTATTTCGAAAAAGATCGCGCACTTAACCGTCGCTTTCAACGCCTAGATGTGAGCGAGCCTTCGGTCAGCGATTGTTTAGAGATTTTAAAAGGTTTAGCCCCGCAGTATGAAAAATTTCATAACGTAAAATACAGCACGGAGTCTTTAAAAGCCGCTATTGATCTATCGCAAAAGCATATCTCTGGGAAACTACTACCAGATAAAGCAATCGACGTGATGGATGAATGTGGCAGCAGTTTAAAATTAAAAAATCAAAAAGAAGACCCGGTGGCTGTGACTGTTGAAGCTATCGAAGAAACGATTGCTCAGATGACCGGATTACCACTGACGCAAATTTCGTCTAACGAGCGTATTAAATTAAAAGACTTAGATAAAAAATTAAAAGCGCTTATATACGGACAAGACGAAGCGATCGACAAACTGGCATCTAGCGTGAAATTGGCCCGCAGTGGATTGGGTCGTCCAGATAAACCCATCGGCAGCTATCTGTTTGCAGGACCTACCGGCGTCGGCAAGACAGAGGTTTGTAAACAGTTAGCACAAATCTTGGGTCTTCCCTTTCATCGCTTTGATATGAGTGAATACATGGAAAAACATTCGGTATCAAAACTGATCGGTGCGCCGCCGGGATATGTTGGCTTTGAATCTGGTGGTTTGCTAACAGAAGCGATCAGCAAGCAGCCTTACTCGGTTATTTTGCTGGATGAAATTGAAAAAGCCCATCCAGACATTACACACTCGTTATTGCAAGTAATGGATGCTGGTCGTTTAACAGATTCACAAGGCCGCGTGGCTGACTTTAGAAATACTATTGTAGTTTTAACTACCAACGCTGGCGCATTTGAAGTTTCAAAAGGCAGCATAGGTATTGTGGATGAAGGTACGTCTCGCTTAAGCCAAGAAGCGATCAAAAAAGCATTTGCTCCTGAGTTTTTAAATCGCCTGGATGCCGTCGTTCACTTTAAAGATTTAAGTGAAGACATCATTGTTAAAGTTGCATTTAAATTTGTGGATGATTTGAAAATGAGTTTGGCTGAAAAGAAAATCGAATTGATTGTCTCACCAGATGCAATGAAATGGCTCGCTAAAAAAGGTTATGATCGTGCTTATGGTGCTCGCCCTATGGCCCGCGCAGTAGAAGAGCATTTCAAGAAACCACTGGTTGATGAATTGCTTTTTGGCCGTCTGACTGACGGTGGAAAAGTGATTATCGAATTGGATCAATCAGCGCTGAGGTTCCATTTTAGCACCAGTCATCCGCCACTGATCAGCTCTAAGAATCGCCCAGAGACAGTGTAAGAATATACTTACGCTGTCTTATTGACAAAATTCAAAAGCTCCTCAAAATTGACTCAGAAGGCTTTATTTATACAAAGCCATGAGGAGCTTATTCTATGCAGATGTTCAAACGTATCGGTCTATTTTTATTAACGAATCTTTTGGTCGTTGTAACCATCAGCATCGCCTGGTCGCTGATTTCGTCTTTCTTTGGTCTTGAAGGCATCCGACAATCGATGGGGTCACTGCTTGTGTTCTGTTCCCTGTTTGGTTTTGGTGGCGCCCTGATTTCATTACTTTTATCAAAAGTGATGGCGAAGTGGACTG
The DNA here is from genome assembly GCA_002256935.1 of Bdellovibrio sp. 28-41-41. GTDB lineage: Bacteria > Bdellovibrionota > Bdellovibrionia > Bdellovibrionales > Bdellovibrionaceae > UBA2316. Next base: position 3,069 of record NCGL01000110.1, on the reverse strand, counting down.
CGGGTGTAAAAACGATCGATCCCAACACGAATGACCCTACACTAAGAAATTTAGTAGGACGCGTGCATGAACTGGCTCGACGTGCGGGACTTCCTCGCCCACCAGAAGTTGGCATCTATGAATCACCTGACGTAAACGCATTCGCAACTGGACCGTCAAAAGGTAATGCCTTGGTAGCAGTTTCGACCGGTCTTCTTCGCGGCATGATGAAAAATTACGTCACATAGTATACTTTGCGGTCACAATTATCGGCGATATTTTGTTTACGATGCTTGGCTCTATGGTTGTTAGCTATTTCTCTCGCCAACGTGAGTTTCGTGCGGACAAAGGTGGCGCTCAGTACTCTGGACGTCAGAATATGATTGCAGCGTTACGTCGACTTCAAACAGTGTATCAAACGCCTTTTGAATCTGAGGAAAAAGATATGCTAGCTACCATGAAAATTTCAAGTCGTGGCAAAGGCGGTTTAATGGCTTTGTTTAAAACGCATCCTGACTTAGAGGTCAGAATTCAGGCCCTTCAAAGAGGTTAATAGCTAGCGACTAGTTAAATATTTTTAGTTGAAAAAAACGTTCCCAGATTTCTTTGGCCATATCATAATAGAAACATGAAAAAAGCCAATTGGAAATCTGGGTTTTGTTTTTTAATTCTCTCGGGCACCGCTCTTCTAGCGACGTCGTGTACATTTTCTAAAGACAAACATAAAGTTTCTCGTGAACCGAGTACCCTCCCCCCAAATGAGACCGAAGTCGTTGACCTGAAATCAGCCGAGTCTGGGGAATTCATGGAATCTATGATCAAAGAGTCAAGCCTAAACAAAAAATGGTGGCTGCAGTTTCATTGGTCGCAAATGTATTTGCAGGATCAAGCTCAAATTCCGACCGCATGCAAACTACTTGAAGATCTATATCAGGATAAAAAATTTCCTTTAAATACATATGCAGGCTTGTTAGTAAAAGCTCGCTGCCCCGGAAAATCGGAAATTGAAGTTCCACTGACCGATAGACAAAAAACCGTTTATAAAAAATGGCTTAATGAAATTGATCTGACACGGGCTGTGACCGACAACAATCAAGAAACGAAATTCATTTTACTTTTAGAACTTAATGCCGAAGATAAAGATCGTCAGGCTAAAAAGCAAACCTATTTAAAACTACTCGATGAAGCCAAACGTTTAAACAACGAGAAACTCGTTAACTTAGTAAACTACGAATTGAAGCGCGAGTTTGCTCAGTACCTGCCTGATATTTTAAAAAACAATTATGACATCAGTTTAGACTTAATTAAAGATCGCTCGTTTAAAGAGGCCATTGGCCGACTGAACGCACTGATTCAATCTAAAGAAATCAAAGCTGATCTAAAATTTAAATCTTTTAAAACTATTTTCAGAATATATAAATCGACCCAGAATAAACAAGATCAATGGACATTGATAGAGCGCTGGGGGAAGTGGATAAAAACGCAGACCAAACACCCTGAACACGATTCGTGGGCCAATGAGCTTGACATTCTAAAAGCACGTTGGCTTTGGACAGACTCTCAAACAAATAAGGCCGTTGATATTTTGGAAGGCTATGGAAAAAGAAAAATTGCCAATAGCTTGAAAGAAGAAGCGTCCTATACACTTGGTCGCATTTATGATGAACGCAAAGACTACGAAAAAGCAAAATCGCTATATCAACAAAGTCACGACCAGTCACCGATGAAAAAAGATCCTCTGATCAAATCTAAAAATTCTTTATTTGAAAAGAATCTTTGGAGTCTAGCATGGCTAGAATATAAAAATGGTAAATACGAGGACGCAAAAAACTCTCTGCAAGAAATCACAGATAAACTGGGCGGCGAATCGGATTCAAAATATCTGTATTGGCTGGCACAGGCCAATTTGAAACTCGGCAAAGAAGATGTTTACAAAGACGTTCTGTTAAATTTACGCAAGAAAGAGCCGCTATCGTTTTATACCCTTCTATCCTACCGAGATCTTAAAGAGCCTATTCCACTTCTGAAGAAGTCATCTTTAAGCAACAAACGGGAATTTTTAGTCGAAAACTTAAAGAACAATTTATCAGAAACCGAAATCTCTGAAGTTCTTTGGCTTATTAGTCTAGAGCAAAATGATGTATTGCAAAGTTGGTCTAAGCTTCTTGAAAAAGAAGTTCTGACAAACTACTTGCCTATTTTGCTTCTCTACTCACAATCTGGCTTATATCAGAATTTATTAAATTCTATTCAAGCACTTACGAGCGAGCAAAAGAACACGATCACCTACTCGTTTCCAGAACTACTTTTCCCAAAACCATATTTTGATGACGTTCAGAAAAATAGCCGGCTGAGATCTGTTCCGATGAGTTTCGTCTACTCTATTATGCGACAAGAGTCCGCGTTCAATCCCTATGCGCGCAGCTCGGTCGATGCATTAGGATTATTGCAGCTAATGCCAAATCTAGCTAAGAAACTCAGTGCGGGTGAACCAAATATTGCTTATCGAAGTGAATTTGACCTGTTTGACCCTAAAGTAAATATCGCGTTGGGAACGAAAGGGCTACAATGCCTCTTCCGCCGCTTATAAGGGCTGGGTGCAGGTTCGAAGCCGTGACAACGTTGTCGAGTTTATAGAAGAGATTCCATATGAAGAGACTCGCACCTATATCAAACTGATACTTAGAAACATGATGTTCTATGAACGCATCTATTTTCAAACTCAGCCATTTGATTTCCCATCTGAGTGGTTAGAAAAATAAAAAAACCCAAAGATTGAAACCTTTGGGCTTGGTGATTTTAAAAATTATCTATATCTAGCGATCTGATTTTACCAGCTGATTTGTCCAAGACTGAATCGTATGCGCCAATCCTTGTTTCGCTTCAGAGAATTGAACTCCGTAAGATTGATTCGCTTCCGACCAAACTACTTTTCCTTCAACTTCTAACTCGGTGCCATCTGGTCCTTTGATTTTCATTGTTAATGATCCGCCTTTTTCAAGCATCTCATCGACATTGAAACTTAAGCCGCCCATAGAAATTGTATTCATCTGCGCCACGAGTTCGCGTCCTCCGATATTTACTTTGATA
>NCGL01000023.1 GCA_002256935.1 Bdellovibrio sp. 28-41-41 | reverse complement strand
AGCCGAAGTCTAAGCTTAAACACCTACGCCAACTCATCGCCGAAATATCCCCCGAAGGCGATTTTTAAAGTCAATAGACCTACTCAACGATTACAGTACCCGAAGCTTCTTCCCGCAGTAGATTATTTGATAACAGAGTCGACCTACGGAAATCGAAGGCATAAAGACAGCAGCCCTTTAAATGATTTAGAGCAGGTAATTCTACAAACGGTTAGACGGAAAGGGTCCATTCTAATTCCATCCTTTGCTGTAGGGCGCGCCCAAAACTTAATGTACTATTTATGGAAACTAAAATCTGAAAATCGAATACCGACTCTTCCCATGTATTTGAATAGTCCGATGGCAAATAATGTAAATGAAGTTTGGACCCGTTACCACGACCTGCATCGATTAAGTAGTCAAGAATCTAAAGAGGTTTGCGCTACCGTCGATTATGTACAAAACGTCGAAGAATCAAAAGCTCTTAACGAAAAAGAAGACTCTCTACTTATCATCTCAGGCAGTGGTATGTTGACCGGTGGACGCATTCTTCACCACTTGAAAAAATTTGGACCGGATGCAAAAAACACGATTTTACTCAGTGGATTCCAAGCCGCTGGAACACGCGGAGAAGCTCTAGAGCGTGGTGCTACTGAGATAAAAATTCACGGTGAGTATGTCCCAATCAATGCAGAGGTCAAGGTACTAGACAATATGTCAGCCCATGCAGACTATCAGGAAATAATACATTGGTTTCAAGAATCAAAAATTACTCCCAAAAAAGTATTTATTACTCATGGAGAACCGTCTGCCTCGGATGAATTAAGGCGCCGTTTAACTGAAACACTCGGATGGGCCTGTACTGTCCCCGGTTTAGATGAACTTATAAAGGTCGACTAAATGAATACTACCTTGGAAAGGTCGAAATGAAGAGCAATGAAGACGCAATCTCAAATGGTGTTGGAACGCCGTGCTCGTGCCTACGGAGGTTTTTGGAGACTTGATAGCACGACAGCCCTATTGGCCCGAAAAAGAGTTTGAAAAATATAGTGCTGTAAAAAAAGTTGATTCTTAAAAACACCTGGCTCGTAATTTGCTTAAAAAACTAAGGAGATCAGTATGTTTTCAAATGGAAGGCAAAAAAGAATCACACTCAGTGTGATATTAATTTTCTCAGTTTTTATTATAATCGCGGCACTAAATCGCCAGCAAAAAACCGATACATTTAATTCGGTAGATGATCGCATATCTTTACTTCCAATTGAAGCTAACAAACTAATTCAAGAAAATAATGCTTTTCTTGTCGATGTCAGAGAATGGGATGAAGTCAAACTTGGCATAGCCGTCTCGGCCATCTGGATGCCGTTGTCGAAAATGAAGGATCAGGACAAAATGTTCTCTCAGTTTTTGTCTATCCTACGTTTAGATAGACTTGTTATTGTATACTGCACTGATGGAAAAAGAGCGGTAGAAGCACAGGTGGAATTACAAAAGCGAGGCTTCCAAGTCGTCACTATGGGTGGCTATTCCGATTGGCAAAAAGTTGGATTTCCAACAACTATTCCGAAAAACCAATCATCCAAAACTGAAAAGCATTAATTCTTAGTACTAGTTTATTAAATTTTTGGATAACATGGAGGGTTCCCTCGTTGCAATCGCGAAATCATTTACCGGCAATGTAAAGTGGAAAATTGTTCCCCTTCCTACTACACTTTCAACCCAAATACGACCCCGATGACTCTCGACGATTCCCTTTGCAATAGAAAGCCCGAGACCTGTTCCTAGCTTTGCAGTTTCCTTGGCTTGCCAGTACCTATCAAAAATATGAAAAAGGCTTTCTCTGGGAATTCCGGGTCCCTTATCTGATACAGAGAATTCAATTCCTAAAGGATTTTGAAAAACTCCGACAACAATAACTCCCAAGGCTGGAGAAAATTTAATCGCATTACTGAGAAGGTTAACAATGACTTGCTTCATCCGGTCCGCATCACAAATAACCATTGGCAAATTCGGAGAAATTTCTACAGTAATTCGGATACTCTTCTCTTCAAAATGTCTTCTAACGAGTTCGACACTATCCCAAACTAATTGGTCGACAACACACGGCTTAATTTCAATAGCCAAGGATCCTGACTCGATCTTTGCGAAATCTAACAAATCTCCGATGAGTCGCTCCATTTGCCGAACAGAACGAGCAATTGCTTCGGTAAATTTGACCTCTTTGCATTTATTGTCTATTTTCCTAAAACCTTCCAAAAGAAACTCATTAAATCCCCGAATCACACCAAGGGGGTTTTTCAAATCGTGTGAAACGATAGCCAATAAATCCTCTCGCAATCTAATTGCATTTTGTGCGTCTTGATAGAGTCTTGCGTTATCTATGGCAAGTGCCGCGCGATCTGCAACCAAGTTAGCACAGGCCAGGTCCTTGTCGGAGTATCCAGACTGCTTGCAACACGCAAAACAAATTATACCAATGGTATGGCCCCTTGCTTTCATCGGAGCTAGAATCAGCCCTTGAACTTTAAGGTCGCGTAATTGTCGCATACAAATTTCATCCCCGGCAGTGAGTTCAACCAAAATTTCTTCAGCTAAATTTTTAATGAGATGAGACACTCCAGTTTTCGCAATAGCATCAAAGCTGAGCTTTCTATTTTCTCCCAGCAAACAGCTATTTTGAACTACCTGCTTCACAAGCTCGGCGTCTATCAAGGGATCTTGATTTGAAGCGCGTATTTTTAATTCTCCGTCTTCATAAATATAAACTGCGCACCAGTCAGCAAGAGTTGGAATCACAAGACTAGTAATTCTTTGAATACGTTCCTGGTAATCTATGGTTTCGCTCAAGATTCGACTTGTTTCTGCTAAAAACTTTTGCTGACTATCGGCTCTTTTCTGATCAGTCATATCTCTTAGAAAAGCCGTCACTACTGTTCCCCGAAGAGTTTTAAACGGAGAAAGCGAAACCTCGACGGGAAACTCACTGCCATCTTTCCTCTTTGCCGATAATTCAAGGCTTCTACCCATCGGCCGCGAAGCTGGCCGCTTTATGTACTCAGCTCTTTTTTCGTGATGAGATTTATTGAAACGATCTGGTATAAGAATCTCGATGGATCGACCAATGAGTTCCTCGGGTTCGTATCCTAACCATGTTTTCGTTTGCCGATTGGCAAATTCGATATGACCATTTTCATCAACGATGATAATAGAATCATAAGCGGTTTCTAGAAGTCCCCTAAACTTATCTTCTGACTCCAGAAGACTATCTACGATTTTCATTCTTTCAGTTACATCATGAAGTGTTCCAATCATCTCGCTAGGTCGGTTGTCACTTCCAAAATAAAGATCACCGACAGCATGAACGATTCGCTCAACACCATCAGAACGTAAAATTCGATATTCAATATTATATGGCTTGCCTTTCTGTATGGCTTCGTTGATAGATTGGCGGACAAAATCTTGATCATCTGGGTGCACAAATTTCCAATCGTGTTCTTGATCTGGCGCCGTTTCCTGAGGCCGAAGGCCAAAAATACGAAACATTTCATCAGACCACTGACGACGATTAGATCTTATATCCCATGTCCAACTTCCAAATTTTTCTCTTCGTTGGACTACTTGCAATAGATGTTCTTTTCGTCTAAGATTTTCACTGACAAGTTGTAGTCTCTTGCTAGTTTCTTTAATTTCGGAAGTTCTATTGAAAATATCTAAATCAGCACTTTCCAGACGAGAACGAAGATTTTCTGCAAATTCCGCCTGCGGTGATCCAACTTGTTTAAGTTGAATAAATTCTGTAACATCTTCAACTCGATGTATAATGAAAGACAGGGTCCCGTCTTTTTCAAGTATAGGTGAATTGACAAGGCTCCAGTAACGCTCTTCAAAACCACCGCCTTCGAAATCGGATTTTCGAATATCATACCGTTGAACCGGCATGGAATCAGGAACTTTTGTTTCAATCACTTGATTTAAAGAATACGTTAATTTCGAAACACCAGAGGTTTTGGGGTTATCAGGGAAAACTTTAAATAGACCTTTTCCTATAATTTCCTCTCTCTTTGTTTTAGTCTGATAGATATACGCATCACTGGCTGCTATGACCGTAAATCTTGGTGTATCTGGTAAACAAATTAAATAGAGCCCAGGTATGGACTCAAATAGTTTCTGATAATTTAAACTCCCTTTTAAAGACGTATCCAAAAGTCCCCCCTCGACTAGCGTTAGTCCGAATTACCGAATTGATTCGATCAATCTACCTAAATCAGTCTTTAATATGAAAAAGGTATTACGCTCTATCATCAGAAGAAAATCTTGAATCTACTTTTGACCAACCGAAAGTTGTCCCAATAAAATTACAGATAATCCAATTAAAGAATGCTCTATAGATCTTTCCCAGATTCCGTAAAATAGAAAAACAGACCCTATGGACCGAATAATCAAATTCATTGGATTAAGATGCAAAAGTCCAATCCGACCAAGGAGTCTCACCATTTTGAGACTCCTTGTGTAATTTATTGATGAACTGGAATTTGCTTAGCTTTGGTCGACTCTGTTTTTGGAATAGTTACGGTCAACACACCATTTTCGAATTTAGCGTCCACTTTTTTCTCTTCTACAGGACCTGGTAAGGTGAAAGTTCTTGTATAGGAGCCGTAAGACATCTCAGAAATATATTTCTTTTTTGATTCACTCTTTTTTTCTTCTTTTCTTTCCGCATGAATAGTGAGTCGGTCGTTTTCAACTTCGACTTTCACAAGTTCCTTCGGAACTCCAGGTAGGTCAAATTTCATAACAAAATTACCGCCTTCCTCGGCCACTTCGCAAGACGGACTAAAAGAAAAGTCCTGCACACCATTTGCTTTTCTTAAAGATACAAAGTCGTTAAAGAGGCGATCAAAAGAATCTTGCATCAGCGGTAAATCTCTGAACGGGCTTAAACGTTTATTATCGAACCATTTTTCAATTGAATTAGACATAACAATCCTCCTTGTGAATTTTGGTTACTGTTGCTCCAGTTGATGAGCAAAGAGAATGCCAACGATAGAATTAAGACTCTTGAAAGTATCGCAATCAACTGAATTCACTTGAATAATTTAGAATTTCAAAGATGTCACGACAGCTGGTTGTAGCTACGCATCAACACTCAAGTTTGGACATTTGTGGTTTGAATTGAGTCAAATTGTCAAAATGGAAAGTTTGAACAGTAAGTCGTGACCCGCCCACTTTTCCGCAATATATGATATCACAGTTTAACTTTTCCCTGTAAAGTTTCCTTCATACGCGCTAGCACAAGCACTCCAGAAAAAAATGTAATTACTGCCACCAATCCAATGGACGTCGTAATTCCAAAAAAGTCTGCAACTATTCCCGAAATTATTGCTCCAATGGCATAGCCTGAATCACGCCAAAATCTATAGACTCCGACAGAAGAAGCTCGCCAACTTGGATGAGCCACATCTCCTATAGCCGCGAGCAAAGTCGGATAAACCATGGCCGTTCCGATTCCTAGAAAAATTCCTCCCAATGCAAATCCGACAAATTCAATTGAGGTCATCGTTATAACTATGCCAATAGACTGAACCCACATTCCCCAAACAATTAAACTTTTGCGTCCTATGGAATCTGACAAATGCCCCGTCCATAACTGACAGAGTCCCCAAGTCGCTGGATAAATTGCAGCCAGCCACCCAATCATTTCTAAGTTCATCCCATGAACAGCATAAAGAATTGGAAAAAGGCCCCACGCCATTCCATCATTTAGATTGTTAACGAATCCCGCTTGCGTAACGGACGAGAGATTCTTATCTTTCAAGGTGGTTCTATAAAAAATCTCTTTTTGTGTTAATGGTTTTTCGAAATCACTTGCTGATTTGGACTTAGATGCTATTTCATAATCTACATGACCTTTGGTTTCCTTTATCATCAAAAGACTCATAGACAGACCAACGACAACGTAAACCACACCCAAGTAAAACGGTTCAGGTCTTAGTCCATAGTTACTAGCAATATAGCCAGTCAGTAGTGCCGACAACGCAACGGCCAAGTAGCCCGCAAATTCGTTAAACCCCATAGCTAGCCCGCGATGCTTAGAGCCAACTAAGTCTATTTTCATAATCACGGTCGTAGACCAAGTCAGCCCCTGACTAATTCCAAGAAAAAAATTGGCTACCAAAATCCATGTCCAATTCGGAGCCCACATTAATAAGAAAGGAACCGGAATAGCAAATAGCCATCCGACAACGAGTACCTTTTTTCTGCCCAATTGATCTGACCACAAACCTGCAAAATAGTTCGTAAATGCTTTCGTAAAACCAAATACGACAATGAACGACAAAATGGCTGTTTTAACCGCAAGGCTAAATTCTTTTTCGGCAATCTGCGGAAGAATCGATCGTTCAAGACCAATCATCGCGCCGACGAATGCATTGACGATCACAAGCAAGGTGAACTGATACCAGTTTTCCTTGAGACCTATTTTGGGAACAATATCCGAATTAGTGGCGCTCATTTTACACCGCCACTGAAGTTTTTACTGGGAGCCCATACGAGGCCCATTCTTGTACGCTGTCTTTTAAGCGCGAGGCCCTATAGCCACGTTTTTTTAGCAACTCGACCGCTTCTTTTGCAAAAAAACAATAAGGCCCTCGGCAGTAGGCCACGATATCTTTATTTTTCGGTAAATTTTTGAGTTCTTTTTGTAGATCTGAAATTGGAACAGAAATAGCAAATGGCAAGTGGGACTGAATGTATTCATCTGATGGCCTTACATCCAAAAGGATTACATCGCCCTTTTTGACTTGAGCGAGAAGTTTCTTGCGGTTGATAGGCTCCATGGATTCTGCATCTTCAAAAGTTTCCGAAGCAATTTTTTGAATTTCAGAAAAATGAGATTCACCAAAAACGCGAAGTCCCAACAATAACTTCGCCACAGAATCGTTTGAAATTCGGTAGTATACGTACTTACCATCTCGTCTTGAATCAACAAGCATTGCCGATTTAAGTTCTTTAAGCTGCGCGCTTGCATTTTTTATCCCCAGATTCGCTTGTTCGGCCAGAGTTTCAACTGTTTTCTCGCTTTGACTGAGGAGATCCATAATTTCAAGCCGTTTGGGACTTGATAGAACCTTGGTCGTTCTAGTGAATTGCTCATAGATTGCATCTTTTACATGTCTTTTCATGTAGTCATTCTAACATTCTTTAGAATATTAGCAAGTACCTAGTGCAAGGTGCTGAAATCAGTGGGGAAATTAATTGCGAAAGTAATTCAGTAGAAATCGATGATCGCACGGTTCTACTCACTCGATGGCCGACATTTACCCCTCTTTCTTTTGCGGGACTAAATTTCGATTTATAGCTAAAGAAAGCTCTTCTAACTCTATAGGCTTTGATACGTAATCGTCCATTCCCACCGCAAGGCATTTTTCTCGGTCACCCTTCATGGCATTTGCAGTCATTGCAATAATCGGAATGTTCGAAAGTTCGGATAATTTCAGATTTCTAATGGCCTTTGTTGCCTCGTAGCCGTCCATTTCCGGCATTTGGCAATCCATAAATACTAAATCAAATTTGCCATTAGAAAGGGCTTCAACCGCCTCGTGTCCATTTGCAACAGCCATCACACTGTGACCCAGTTGTTCAAACATGCTAGATGCTATCAATTGGTTAACCGAATTATCTTCTGCCAACAATATATGAAGTGTTCTTTCTATATTTGTATGATTCATACTAGTCACAACCGGGACTGGCTTAGCTACTCCCATCTCGATAGTGAACCAAAAAACCGAGCCTTTGCCAACTTCGCTTCGCACACCAATTTTGCCACCCATAAGATTTACAAGCCGTTTGCAAATCGATAGCCCCAATCCAGTTCCACCATATTTGCGAGTGGTTGAACTGTCGGCTTGTGAAAACGGCGTAAACAATCGCTCTATTTCAGTATTAGAAATTCCTATTCCCGTGTCAGAAACTTCAAAATTCAAAATGGCACGATCACCGTCAAATGAATTCAACGAAACATCAACAGAAATATTGCCATCAGTAGTAAATTTGATCGCGTTGTTAACTAGGTTTACCAAAACTTGGGCTAATCTAAAAGGGTCGCCAGATAAAAACTGCGGAACTTCATTTGAAATAGCTCGAGAAAATATAAGTCCTTTTTTATTTGCAGCAATTATCAAACTTCGCTCAACATCCAATACAATCTTATTCAGTTCAAAAGTTGTACTCTCTATTTCTAATTTCCCAGACTCGGCTTTCGAGAGATCCAGAATATCGTTAACCAAAGTGAGCAGCATCTGACCTGAATTGCGAATGGTGCCGACATAAACCATTTGATTTTGATCAAGAGTAGTTCCCGCTAAAACACTTGCCATTCCAATTACACCATTTAGAGGAGTTCTTATTTCGTGGCTCATATTGGCTAAAAAATCGGACTTAGCTTTTGAGGCCTCTTGCGCTTTTCTTGCCTCATCGACTGCTTTTAACTCGAGACGTTTTAATTCTGTCACATCGAAAACTAGGACATAAAAACCTTTGATTTGTCCATTTTCATTATCGGGTATATACTGAGCGCTCGTGTAGCGCGTTTCGCCGGTCTTGAGGTACTTTAATTCACGATCGAAAGTTTGCGGCTCACCTTTTAGTGCATTTTGAATGTGGGCTAGATTTGCCTGATATAGAGTTGGTCCAAGCAACTCATACATTGATTTCCCAAGCAATTGTTCGCGATCATTTCCGAACCAATCGAGGTAGGATTTATTTGCGAACTGACATATTTGATTCTTATCCCAATAAGCCACTAGTGCAGGAATGCTATCTAAAATGAGTCGATGTTGTTCATTCAATGCGCTAATTTTTTTTGTGTTTTCAATTTCAGATGTAATATCGGTAAAAGTGGAAAGCACATATTTCTTTCCTCCGGTACCGGTTGGATAAATGAGATTCGAATTTATTTGCAACCACCTAATCGCACCGTTTGGGATGGTAATTCCCATCCGCTTTAGAAGCTGATCTTCACCTGTTGAAAGAGCCAGCATCGCCGGATGTTCATGACCAGGTAAGCTTGACCCATCTTCGCGGATAGCCCCCCAACGAGGGTCTGTCGATGCCCTGCCTAGCAGCTGATCCTCAGACAATTCAAGTAGGTTCAATGCCGCCGAATTTGCCATTACAATTTTTCCTTCTTTGTCTTGAAGAACAGCACCTTCGTGCATATTATGCGCAATTGCGGCTAAAAAATTCCTTTCTTTAATATCAGAATTATTTTGATATTGGCGCAGCTCCATTAAATGGATCACCTGCCTTGCCAAAACGATTAGAGCTTCTAATTTCCACGATTCAAGGACCCGGGGCACGTGATCTATTACACATAGAGTGCCGATATTTTCGCCGCTATAGGATCTAAGGGGCACTCCCACATAAAACCTGACAAAGGGTGGTCCAACGACCAGTGGATTATCCTTAAATCGGTCGTCAAGATGGGCGTCGGGAACAATCAACGGGGATTCGCTCAATATTGCATGCGCGCAAAAAGCAACGTCACGATGAGTTTCCTCTGCCGCGAGACCAACTTTGGATTTGAACCACTGGCGACATTCGTCAACCAAAGAAATCAAGGCAATAGGTGTTTCACAAATACTCGAAGCAATCTTCGTCAACTCGTCAAAATCAGGCTCATTGGGAGTATCTAAAACATTATATTTTTTCAACACAGCTATTCGTTTTTTTTCGTTAGCACTAGGCGACGCTATTTTCATATACTTTACACCTTTTGGACTCAGGTTAGACGGGTCTTTTTTTTTGAATATGAAGAGCCAGTGCCGCGTCGAGCTTTTCAATTTCAATTGGTTTTGTTAAATAGCCATTCATTCCTGCGGCCAAACATTTTTCTTTATCCCCACCAATGGCGTTTGCAGTGAGGGCTATAATTATAATTTGAGAATTTGGTCCGGGTAATTTTCGAATGCGTTTCGTTGCTTCAAAACCGTCCATTTCTGGCATATTACAATCCATCAGAATTAGGCTATAACTTGCCATCGAAAGGGACTCGGCCATTCTCTCTAAACTCAAAATTCTTTCAGAAATACTCTTTTTAAAAAGGTTTTGCACTGTAGAAAGCTTACTCTGCGTAAGAAGCCTAATTTCATTTTTCTCAACACCAATGGCAAACTTCCAACTTGCGAAAGTGAAAAGCCAGCCGGTTGTAACCAATATCATGGCGATTACCAATGGTTGTTTATTTTTTCTAGGCGGCACGCTTTACCTTTTCTAATTCTTGTAAAACCAGGACAAATTCTTTTTCAAAGTCGTTCAATAATTCATGCATTTTTTCAGACGATTCTTCGCCGTTGCCTATTTCTTCGAGTTTTAGGCACAGCCTTGAAAACTCAATCGCACCTACGTTAGCAGCGCTTGACTTCAACGCATGAGACGCCTCAGAAAGTCTGTTGAGTTCCTTTTTTTGAATGGCCATTCGAATTCGCTCCACGTTTTCATGAGCTGATTCAAAAAAAAGATCAATTAATTTTGCGACTATATCTGGGCGCCCCGGCTTTTGAAGCTTGCGTAATTTCTCGATTGCCTGAATATCAATTACGTTTGAATTATTTTCTTGTTTCACTTGAAACTCCTTTTTAGTCTCACTCTTTCTGTCTCTATCTAACCATTTAGTCAGCATTTGAGCTAAGGCTCCGACATCGATCGGTTTCGTTAAGTAATCATCCATACCGGCTGCTAGGCATTTTTCACGATCACCCTTTAGAGCATTTGCGGTCAAAGCGACAATTGGAATTTTTGATGTCTCGCTAGCTTTAGACAATCGAATTTGGCGGGTGGCTTCGTACCCGTCCATTTCAGGCATCTGGCAATCCATTAATACTAAGTCGAATGACTTGCCTGATAAAAATTCTATCGCTTGTGCCCCATTTTCAGCGATTTCAAAAGTGTAACTTAGGTCTTCTAAGTTGAGTCCAATTACACTTTGATTAACTTTATTGTCCTCTACCACCAAAATATGTTTAGACTTCTTACTTGGCTTGGATAAATGAGTTTCTTTCCCTCTTATTAGAAAAGTCTCGATCATATAAACTAAATTACTTTCATCAAATGGTTTGGAAATATAGTCATCCATTCCTGCCGCTTTACATTTTTCAATATCGCCATCTAGAGCATTTGCAGTCATAGCAATGATCGGGATCGATGCCTGGCCAAGACTCTGACTTTTTCGAATAATTTCAGTCGCTTGATAGCCGTCCATTTCCGGCATTTGACAATCCATTAAAATCAAATCATATTTTGCTTCTCTTAATGCATCCAGGGCTTCGATACCATTTCCAACAACATGAGGCGCATATCCTTGTGCTTCTAATATTTCTATTGCGATTTGTTGATTCACCCGATTGTCTTCAACAACAAGGATTTGAGCTCCGTTCGTTCTCTCAGCTATAACCATTAAATCAGGGTTCTTAACTTTTTCTCCAAATGGTAGCTCTATAGAAAACCAAAAAATGGACCCTTTAATAGGATTCTTCCGAACTCCAATTTCACCATCCATTGCTTGAACTAGCTGTTTGCTTATAGATAGTCCAAGACCGGTACCACCAAAGCGACGAGTGGTCGAGGCATCGACCTGTGTGAAAGCCTGAAACATTCTACCCATCGCCTCTTCAGGAATACCCATGCCGGTGTCTATTACCTGAAAAGTAATCCGCGAACTTATCTGACTGTTACTACTTGCAATACGCAATTCAACGGAACCACTTGCGGTAAATTTAATTGCATTACTTATTAAATTCGTCAAAACCTGTCGCAGTCGCCCGGAATCACCTTTATAGTAATCACCGACGTCAAGGGCAGTTTGACTTTCAAATTTTAATTTTTTTTCCGAGGCCGCATACGACATTAGTTTCATTACGTCTTCAACAAGTTTCCTCAAACTGAAATCGACCACTTCCAATTCTAATTTTCCGGCCTCAGCTTTAGAGAAATCCAGGATGTCATTAATAAGGTTTAAAAGAGCATCCGATGATCTAGAGATCACTTCGGTGTACTCAGTTTGCTTTTCGTTTAGTCCCGTACGCTTTAAGAGTTTGGTCATACCAATGACTCCATTCAATGGAGTTCGAATTTCATGGCTCATATTTGCCAGAAACTGACTTTTAATACTTACTGCTTCAATAGCAATTCTGCGCTCTTCATTGGCCTGAAATTCAGCCTTTTTCAATTCGGTTATATCCTGTATGAAAAGAAAAAATCCATCAAGGATTCCATTTACGTTATGAGGCAAATAATTTACTATCACAAAACGCAAAGACTGATCGCGCGGCCGAATAACTTCACCTTCAAATCCGAACTTTTCGCCCTTGAGAACTTTTTCGACAATTGAGAAACTATCTTTCGCTTCTGTCGTTGCAACAAAACTGGAGAAGTCCTTGCCTCTGACACTACTAGACGGAATTCCATACCAATTAGCACACAATTCATTTGCAAATTCACACACTAAATTCTTATTCCAAAAAGAAACCTTTGTGGGAACACTGTTTGCGATATTAAATAATTGGTGTTTCGTGTTTTCCAGTTCCTGCTGGGCCATTTTTAAATCATGAATATCAATATGAACCCCGGTCATCCGTGTTGGCTTACCACTCTCATTGCGTTCACTGACCTTTCCACGCGTTAGCACCCAACGCCACTCACCGGAGATGGTACGATATCTGGTTTCTACCTCATGTGTTTCCGATTCACCTTTGAATAAGCGCGAGATTGATTGCTCAATGCTTTTGAGATCAGCGGTATGCGCAAAGATACCTAAATCATCAATCGTCTTAACAAAAAAACTTTGAGGCCAACCGTGGGTTAAGGATATCTTCCCACTCACGTACATCTCTGACTTTGGTATATTCCAATCCCATATACCGTCATTTGACCCGTCCAGCGCATATAGCAATCGTCTCTCACCTTGTTTAAATTCTTCACGTGAATCAAAAAGTTCTTTGTTTAATTTTTCAGCCATTTGCCGGGCTCGAAAACCAACATGCTGACTTGTAATCAAAAGATTCGCCAAAAGTAGAGAGGCCAGAGCGCCAAAGAACCCCACCCAAGAGACAATCGTATTATGAGACGATATAAATTTGGCTGATTTTGCCCACCTAAATAAATAGTCTTTCTGTGCAATTTGAAATCTACTTTCAAATTCATAATCAGGAGACTCTTTGCTTCCTTTAATACTACTAAAAACCATCGAATCTGATTCCTTAGGGGAGCCTTGAAATGCTTGAAATTCAATTTCATCACTGCTTTTTTGAATCACTTCTAAAAAAAAGTTCTTATAGATAATGGGTGCATATGCCCATCCAACATGGGACTTGATTCGAGCTTCAACCGAATCTAAATTTGATCTATTTTTATATATTGGCAAAAAATACAAAAAACCTGGGGTCTGTTGTTTGTCTTGTACCAACTTGATAGGGGTAGTTACAGTCCCAATTCCAGTGTCACGTGATATCTCCGCAGCTTGGCGCCGACTCGGTTCAGATCCTATATCTAACCCAAACGCCGCCCTATTGTTTTCAGCGGGTTCTATAAATTTAATAATGAATCGTTCTTTCGGATTTGGTAAAAAGCCTGGGATAGTTTTTAGGTCAAACTCAAAGAGGCCTTGTGCCTTCATATCTTGCTTAAATCTTTCCAATTCGTTATTTTTTACGGACCAAACAATACCTACGCCATTCATACCGGGATGGAGCGTTGATATCGCAAATGTTTGTGCAAACGCCTTCCATTCGTCGTACTCAACGGACTTTGAAGCAGAATATAGACCAATGCCTCCACGCAATATATCCTCATAGGAAAGCATTAAATTTTTTATATTCTGTTCTGTGGAATAAACCAAACTTTTAAAGTGGGCTTCAGTCTTTTCCTTTTCCGATTTATCGAATGAATAAAATAGAATTCCCGAAAGCGACCAGCAAAGCAAAAGTACGCCAGCTGGCACCTTCGACAGTTTATCCTTACCAAAACCAGAAAGAGCCAAAGCCGTCAATGAATAGGCGGCAAGAAAAAGCTGTAAGTGAACAAGTCGTTCATTCAGAGTTCCGACTGAAAATTGACCGGCTCCCACTAATGTCGCCGAAATACTTGCCATAAAAATAATTCCGGGAAAGGCAATCACCCAACTATGACGAAATAAATGAACGGCTAACAAAAGTACTGGAAACAGGACAAACAGAAACGCCCCACCTTGAGGTAAGAAAAAAACAAAATAGCTAGCTATAAAAGTAAATCCCAAAGAAACAAGGGCATTGATCCAACTTTCATGTCGTAGACTTAGATCTTTATACTGAATTAAAATAGGGCTGACGACGAGTCCACCTAGGACATCTCCGACCCACCAGGTGAACCATACAGGACCAATCAAATCTGTAGACAGAGCATCAGTGGCAACCAAGGAAAAAACACCAATGGTAGCGCTAAATAGACTACCAACAACTGAAGCAGATAGAAACGCAATCGTTTTAGTTTGATCTCCAAATTTATTTTCTTTCGCAAAAATGCTTCGAATTATGAACGACCCCACCAAAGCTTCTAGCGTATTTCCAGCGGAAATTAAAACGGAAGAATCGTAGGACCCGCCATTCATAAAGTTTGCGGCGAAAGCACCGATGGCAACAGCGAAAAGCGCTCTGGGGCCAAATAAAAAGACAATCGCAAATGCAAATCCTGTGGCCGGCCAAACCGGCGAAGCACTTTTATTAAGGGTCGCTAGTGCGAGACCCAGTCTTGCAACAAAAAAATATACTACTGCCAAAACGAAAATAAGGGCAACTGAACGCCCAATTTTGTTCCAATTCAAGGACTGAAATACTCCAGACAGGTTTTTTTCTATACGCAAAAGAGTCCCCTCAATTCACATAACTCATCGGCTACGGAATGCTCGATCTTAACGTTTTTTCCAAACAAAATAAGTTAGCAATTAGGAGTCTATCCAGTTTACGAATGAGTCTGGTTGGCGAATATGGTTTTACAATGTATCGTGAACCAATTGAAATTGAATTTAGCTTATTTGAGTTTATACAATCGACTAGTTCCACCCGCATAACGTTCTGATTCAATATTATCCTTCGACAAAAGATCTCGAATTTTAGCAGTGATTTCAGTAATTCTATTGAGTGCGACTCCTATACTTTCCAATCGCCTCTCATCCTGAGGCTTTTTCTTAAGTTGGTGAAGTCCGGCAATGGCAATAGTCAGAGGATTATTTATCTCGTGATTATATGTCGTTACCATGTTACGTATGACGGACTGCTCTTTTAAGGCAATTAACTCACGTTGCTGAAACGTCACTTTTAAATGTAGTTCTATTCTGGCTATTGCCACTTCATATTCAAAGGGTTTAGTTATATAATCATTTGCTCCATAAGTCAGAAGTTGAACGATACTAACCGAACTGTGTTTCCCAGAAATGATGATTACCGGTAACTCGCTAGAATTATATTTTGACCTAATTACTTGAATTACTTTGTCCCCCGATAAGTCCGGAAGTTCAATATCTAAAAGAATTACATCCGGAGCAAAGTCATTCACGACTGCCAAAATTTCAATTCCAGAACTAATGCTTTTGGCAATATGTCCTTTGCTTTCTACTAATTCAGAAAGTAGGGCTCTCTGAAACTCCTGATCATCCACAATTAAAATTCTACCTTGGAAATCCAACCTACACCTGCATTCGATCGACTAAACAATCACTTAAACTATCGGCAACTTATAGTTTTTCTATAGAAGACCTAAATCCAGATATAACCTGCCAATAAAAAGACCTGTTTTACTTTATGAAATACTCAACAAAAGAATTTACTGTCCTGGATTAACAATTATTTTGGCACGAGAATTATCCCGTGCGATAATTCTTTTTACGATTTCTTTTGTCTCGCGTGTTAAAAACTTGCTTACGCCCAACTTACTCAAAGCCTCGCTGGAAGCCAAACCTTGTTCAATAGTTTTTTGAATTATAACTGGTTGATAAGTTTTACTCTCAGTGGCTCTAGCGTAACTTGAAATCATGTTAATACCTGTCTGCCATATTGCAACTATGGCTATAAAACCTAAAATCAACTCAATAACGTCGCGTTCCTTATATTTGAAATTCGAATTTACCAAATTCGACCCAGCCGAAAAAGCCATTTTTCTGTCCAAAATTTCTACTAGATCAGAAATAGCGTTCTTTTCAAAATAAAGTGGTTCTTCACCTTTCAATAGAAAGCGACTCGCATAAGTGTCTCGATCTAGTCCTGAGAGAATCACAAAATTAGTTTCAATTCCTAACTTCTGAAAGTTTCTCCATAGGGCAAGTCCAGTGCTTTGGTTTTTAAGGTTATGGTCTGACACTATTAAATCAAATCCCGATGACTCTTCTTTTAAAACTCGTTCGGCATCCTTTACCGACTTGACGCTTCGAAAAACCACACTTTCATTAGAGATTTTTAAGGTTTCACAAACTAATAATTGCCAATAGGGTTCATCTTCCACAACTAAAACTCTTTTAGGTCCCAAAAAACCATTGGATTTTTCATATCTAACTCTAGTTTCAATATTTGATTGCGATAGCATCCAGAGCTGCTCTGGCAATTTGTTCATCTGATCCCATTAAATTGACTTCAATTTCATCAGCTACTGCTTTTACGCCGCCGACTCGTTGAACCGCATCTTCCGCGCTTTATATTTCTCAAAGTAGCGAGGAACTCTACTTCTAAGAGTAACGATACCATCATTTGCTGTTACGTTGACCTGGGACGATGTGATGCTGGGATCCCATTTGATTTTATTAAACCGTCTTGCTGAATTTCAGTATCTGTTTTTGAAAAAAATTAAATACAAAGTGTTTCTTTGTTGACTGTTTCTGTTACATTATTGAAATTGCAAATACCGGCCCGCCTCGCTCGGCATCTCGAATGATCTTGTAGCCGCAGTTGGAAATTTATTGTTTACTAATATATTCAATTAAGATATCAGTGCAATTATTTAGTTCTACAATTTCTTCGTGATCGCCGCCAAGGTCGGGATGAAATACGCGTGCTAATTTTTTCTTTGCCGCGCTCACAGTTTGTTTGTCTAAAGATTCACTTAGGTCCATACCGTTGTCCGCAAAAAAACTCAAGGCGCGTTCGACGGCTTTGGGAAATTCTGGTTTTTTAGCAACGCCTTTTTTAGATTCTTTATAGGCCTTCTGTCGCTCCTTCTGTTTTTGATACTGCTCTTTGCGATAGTCAGTCTGCTTCTGGCTATAAGCGGCTTGTTTTGCCGCAAACTCGGCTGACTTTGCTGACGATGCAGCCGACGAACCAGTTTTGGCAGCAGGGATTTCGGCTCTTTCTAATTCGGTTTTAGCTTCGAAAAAATCAGGGTATTTATCATCGGCGGCTAATAGGCCGGCCCAGGCATGCTTACAAAATTTATCTTTTTTGGCGATGGGGCAACTACAACTAACTGTCACTGCCTGACTTTCTACTGAAGCCGTTTTTAATATAACTTTGAATCCAGGAGTCGCGCGAATATAGACGACAATTTCCGTATCGGAGGGTTGCGACAGCGAGACCTTACCCTTGCTAAAAAGAGTACGTCCAGCCGTGCGAACTTCCGGTTTAAAAAAGTGTTCCCAGGTGTTAACAGACATCGACTACCTCTTAAACGAAATTACAAAAATTTGAAGCCAAGCACAAGACTTAAAAGCACCATCATATAAACTCTCTTTAAATGCAAAAACCGGGCTGATGAAATGAGCAGACCTCAAGTGCGTCTAAAAAAAGCCAAGTTGATTGACTAACTAGACCTCTATAGTATTAATCATTACAAACCCATCTCTATAGGAGAGCCCAATGATTTACGATATTACTATTCCTCAATTCACAAAAATGCTTAAAAACTTAGATGCGATTTTGGCCAAAGCCATTCCTTACGCAGAAGCTAAAAAAATTGAAGTGGACGTACTTTTAAATTCACGCCTAGCTCCTGATCAATTCAGTCTTTTGCGCCAAATTCAAATCGCGACAGATACGGCTAAAATCGGAGTTTCTAAACTAACTGGAAAAGATGCTCCCGTTCATGACGATAAAGAAACGACTCTTCCACAATTAAGAGCTCGTATTGCTGACACTATCACATTTTTATCGAGCGTAACTGAAAAAGATTTCGCTGGCGCACACGAGAGAAAAATCACAACACCACGCTGGGAAAATAAATTTTTGTTAGGTCATGAATACGTAGTTCAGCACACAATTCCTAATCTTTATTTTCACGTATCCGTGGCCTACGAAATCTTAAGGCACAATGGCTTAGATATTGGCAAAAAAGATTACCTAGGTGCGATGCCTTTTAGAACATAGTATTTAATCGGAATAAAAAGGCAAGTCCATGGCTCCTGAAAACACTTCTATCAAACAACTGACATATGAATTTCAGGGGCAAACCGTTACTAAAAATTGGGTGACTGAAAATAGTTTTTCAATGCCAAAAAAAATCATGGTGATTGACGACAGTTTCAAAGCAGATCGATATATTATTTTAGCCAGTGAAGGCACATCGTTCATATGGAACGGCGACTACCATAATGCCAAACAGCTTTTACAAGCGGTTCAACGCCGAATTAAAAAACATGCACCCGCATCTAAAGCGATCGATCCGAAAACCATGTCCAAAGAATTTTATCGCTATCGTCAGTATCAAGCTTACAAGGCCCAGCTTTTATCACGCCTGCTTGTTAGTGTTGAAGACAATCTTTCCATTCCGTTAGCGCGAGCTCCTGATTTAAGCCAAGCGATCAAAGAGGCCGCCCAATTCCCGCCCGGAGGATTTTTAATCAGCCTTCGTGAGCTTCAGGGTTTTGTGGGAGCGCACGAATGGCGGAAAAAAGGCGTCCCCATCGCTGCGTTGGGTGGCCAGAAAATTCATGCGTATTATGGCGTTTTCTCGCCCGTTCGCGGCGAGTACTTGGACCTTGTCGCTAATGCCCCCCTACCTGTTCCGACACAGACTGCTTTTGATATTGGTACCGGATCTGGAGTTATTTCAGCCGTCCTTGCCCATCGTGGAATTCAAAATATTACCGGCACCGATATGGATGATCGTGCGATTCAGTGTGCTAGCAGCAACATTAAAAACCTGGGTTTAAATAAACAGATCACAATTGAAAAAAAGAATTTGTTTCCCGATGGCATAGCCGACCTTATCGTTTGTAACCCCCCGTGGTTACCTGCAAAGCCAACGTCAGCGATCGAGCGTGCGGTGTATGATGAAGACAGCGGCATGGTGAAAGCATTCTTAAATGGGGTGCCTGCGCACCTAAGTGAGCAGGGTGAAGCCTGGTTGATTATCTCGGACCTTGCTGAGCACCTTGGACTGCGTGGTCCGCACGATTTAACAAATTGGATCGCTGCTGCAAAACTAAGTGTTGTAGAGTGTATGAAAATTCAGCCGAGGCATTCCAAAGCCACCGATGAAGACGATCCTTTGCATTCGGCACGCGCCAAAGAAATCACGATGCTTTGGCGTCTTAAGAAATTATAGATTTTGCGACGCAATCCATGCGCCGGTCCATGCATTTTGAAAATTAAATCCACCCGTAATGCCATCGATGTCTAGCACTTCGCCAGCGAAATATAATCCCGGACAAATTTTACTTTCCATCTTTTTAAAATTCACTTCTTTTAAATCGACGCCGCCACATTCAACAAATTCATCTTTGTAGCGATTTTTTCCTAGAACTTCAAACGTCGTTGCAAACAGAACATCGGCAATGGCTTGCAATTCCTTATTTGAAATATCAGCCCAACGTTTATCGTCCGGAGTTTTTGCTTTTTCAAGTACCTTTACCCAAAACCGTTTAGCTAGTTGTTCTGGGTAAACATTATGAACTTGCGATTTAACACCTTCGGTTTTTGCTTTCTTTAAAATATCAAGAACAGTTTCGATGCGATCAACACCCATCCAATTTATTTTCAACTGCGCTTTATAGTCGGAGTGAAGCATTTCTCTAGCCGCCCAAGCGGAAATTTTCAGAACCGCCGGGCCGCTTAAACCCCAATGGGTAATTACCATTGGACCTTTTTCTTTAAATGGCTTCTCGTTAGGAATTAATAATTTAACTTCGGCACTTTCAAAACTTAAACCCGGCAAATCATTCAGCATGGGATTTTCGATTTTAAAACTGAACAGAGAGGGCGCCAATTCTGTAATCGTATGGCCCAGTTCTTTTGCTAATGTGTGACCAAAGGTGCTACTGCCAGTTGCGATCATGACGGAATCAGCTTCGATAGTTTCGCCAGTTCTAATTTGAACCATAAACTTACCAGACTCTAGTCTTCGCAGGCTTTCGACTTTGTGATTTAATTTAACTTGAACGCCAGCATTAGCCGCGGCTTCTTGAAAACATTTAATGATTGTTTCTGACGTATTGGTATCAGGAAACATGCGACCGTCAGCCTCAGCGACTAATGTAACCCCACGTTTTTGAAACCAATCGACAGTATCGCGAGCTTGAAATCGTTGAAAGGCTGACAACAATTCTTTAGCTCCGCGAGGATAGCGCTCGCAAAAAGCACGAACCTCGAATAAATTATGAGTCACGTTACAACGCCCACCGCCCGATATAGAAACTTTTTTTAAGATGGCACCTGAGGCTTCCAGAATTTGAACATCGACGGCCATATTTGAAGATTTCGCATTTTCAGCCGCATTGATCGCTGCAAAAAAGCCAGCGGCTCCGCCACCTACGATAATTATTTTTCGAACCGACATTTTTCCCCAAGAGTGCGTGTTTTAAAAATCTTAGCACTTTCCCTTAGACAAGGAAAACTGATTCTTGTATAAAATCGACAAGTAAAACTCAGAGCTAGTTTTTAAGTCTCAAAATCGAGACAGCAAAACTACATCAGTACCACGAACGTCGTCCAATGTCCGCAGATGTAATTTTCCTTTGCAAAGCTCTTGGACGTCGGACAATTGATCTTGTTTATGTTCCAATTGATTACGAATTAACACAAAGGCGAATCCATATTGAGAAAGTCTTTTTCCTATAAAAGCGATGAGAGATTCCAAATCCGAATCGACGAAAAAACGAGATCGCAATTTTAATTTCGACGTCGGCAATTTCCCCTGATCCATAGAAAAGTAAGGCGGATTGCAGACAATCAAATCATAGGCATCTGCCAACGTTCCAATATTTTCATTAGAATAATTACCATTAATAAATTGAAGTTTTGTTTGAACAGTTCCCAGTCGACGAATATTTTCTTCAAAATGTATTCGGTACTGATCCTGAACCTCTAGAAAATCAAACACCAACGGTGTGTTACTGCCTGCCGCCCGCAGATGAAACAACAGATCCAGTCCGAACACTCCACTGCCAGCGCACAGATCGAGCGCTATATTAGGATCGATATTTTTTGTGCGCAAGAATTCGAACACCCGTCGGGCCAAAAACACAGAGTCATGGGAAAAATGATATTCATTTGGTTGAGAGTATTTAAACGTGGGAAATAAATTAATAGACGACAATTCGTTTAATTTAATCTAGCCGCTAAATAAGATCAACCCGATAGTGAATGACTTTTATTCACTCAGAAAAATAAGCCTGTGATATACTAGGAAATCTCTAAAATGTCGTCTCGTCTTGAATCGATGCCAAAATATCGATGTCTCAAACTGGTAATTGTCGGCAAAAAAATTCGAAAAATCAATACCTAGCGGTATCCTATTAGTGGGTGGGATATGAGAATACATAAAGAACTACTATTTCGAGTTTGTGCTACATTGTGGTCGTTTTTATTCGTTGCTGTGTTTTTCCAAAACTGCGGGCAACCAGGTGAAATCGCATTGCAAAGCTCGCTTAAAGAAGAGCAAGGCGTTGGCGATCTAGCTAATCCTCCAGCTGGCGGCACCGATGCTATTACTCTAATTTCAAATCCATCTCTCGTAATCAACGACGGTCAAGCATTTACAAAATCAGTCGATGTCATGTTACGTTCGGGTGCTGTGGGTGCTGAAGAAATGGTGATTTCAAATTCTGCGGATTGCAGTTCTCAAAATGGCTGGATTCCATTTTCACAAAATTCAGCTTGGATTCTGTCCTCTCAAAATAAAGAAGTTTCTGTCTATGCGAAATTCAGAAAAATCGGTGCTCCTGAATCAGATTGCATAAAAGCTAGCATCGTTCATGACAATATTGCACCCGTTATCGTTCTTGATAGACCAGCACCTAAGTACACAACAGCGACTTCCGTCGAAATCGACTTTAGCGCTCAAGACTTAAATGGCAGCGGTATCGGTAATATTTATTGTAAACCATCGAACGCTACAGAAGGTGGCTGTGTAAATTCGATCGTGTTTAATTCCTTGGACGAGAACACTTATTCTGTAGTTATTCGCGCAATTGATAGAGCCGGTAACGAGTCTCTACCCGTGACCGATTCATTCGTAGTAGATCGCACGGCTCCTGTTATTAACATCAATGGTCCATCTGGGATCGTGGCGAATGCCAATCCTAAATACAAACTGGGATTGGTTGAAGCCAACCTTAAAAATATAGGTTGCCGTCTATCACCTCTAGAAACTGAATATAAAGACTGCGCGTCTTTAGCTGTTGAATACGGTAATTTGCCATCTGGCGTTTATAAATTAGAAGTATCTGCTGTCGACATGGCCGGAAATGTTGGTAGCGCTAATTCTTCATATGAAAACGATATCAGCGTACCGTCTGTTACAATTACTAAATCACCTTTGGCTTTAGGAAATTTGAAAGACGTAGCTTTTGAGTTCACAGGCTTCAGCGGTTCTAAATCCATTACTAAATTTATGTGTTCATTAAATGGTGCTACCGCAATTTCGTGTGCGTCACCGTTTCCATATAAAGAATTAGCCGACAAGGAACATACTTTTTCAGTTTACGGTATAAATGCAGCGAACGTAGCATCGGCGATTCAGTCCTATAAGTTCGTCGTAGATACAACGCCTCCAGCATTAACAATTATTTCTGCTCCAACGGGACGAATTAAAACGACAACAGTGACGATCGTATTAAGCGCCTCGGATCTAAATGGTATCAACAATATTAAATGTAGTTTAAATGACGTTGTTTCTGACTGCTCAAACAAGACAGTCACTTACAAAGACCTTCCCGATCAAAATGCTAAATATACGTTTCAAGCAGCGGCTACTGATGGCGCTGGAAATGTAACAATGACGGATCCAATTTATTGGGTTGTCGATAATACACCGGATTCAAAAATCTTGGCAAGCATGAAACAAAACCCAGTAGCTCAAGATGCCAAAGGCACTTTGAATATTTCATTAACTCAAGTGTACAACCCTGCTTATAAATGCGTTAAGGTTTCGGACAACAGCATTGTTGTTGCCGACAATATCAAGGACGTCGTTTCTGCCGTTGACTTTATTGTCAGTGAAGACATTCGCTGCGATATCAGTGGTCTTGATAAACTGGATCAGCCGATGAAGGTTTCAGTACTTGCGGAAGTTTCCTGCGGAAATAAAATTAAAGAAAATGGCAAGTGTGTCGACTTTAAGTGTTTATCGGTCGAAAAAATTTCTTACACAAAAACATTATCAATCCCGGCGCGTACAGGTAACGGTGTTTGTTACGCCATGAAAATCTTCGATTCAATTGGCAATGGCGCTTCCAATTTAACAAAAGTGTTTGATAATGACGTTGTGTCACGCAACCATGATAGTGGCGGCGGTACTCGAAATCCTTATACGCTCGGCAACGACTTGCTAAATTTCGTCCTGGCAGGTCCGCGCGTTGTTAAACTATCCGGCGGCATGGATACAACGAGTCCAATCTTAGTCGACAACTTTGTCTTAATCGGTTTGTATCCAAAAGCAGTATCACCACTGCCGGCTCACTTTAGCGCGCATGGCACTGCCGATTCGGTTACAGATTCAAACGCGATGACAATTATATACAAAAACTCGCCAGTGGTTTTAAAACCTTTTGGTTCGTCAGGTACAGCGACAGTTGCTCCGTTGGATATAGTGCGGGTCGCAGATCCGAGTTTGGATTATATCCTAGATATTAGGGCTCTGGATTGCGGTGGCTCTAGAGAACTTTCAAACGTATGGGTGCTATTCCAGTAATAGCGCCCATATACAATAAAAACTATTCTAAATAATAACGTGTTGGAATGGGACGACACCTAGCTAACAATTTACGTCGCTCGGCTACCTATTCTGGACTGGTTATGGGTTTTATTTCAATTGGCTTGCGTGATTTTGTGTTTCTCAATAACCTTTGCAAATGACCTCTAAAACTCATTCGATAGCCCCTAGCAAAACGGATTTTCCGATCAACACTTTGTTGATTATTGCGGTTGTGTTACAAATAACTTGGGGCCTTGTTCCCAGTGCTTCGAAAATAGTAATCGAGGAAATCCCCGTTGAACTCTATGTGGCCTTGCGATGGACTTTGTCCGGATTTATATTTATCTCTTATCTTTCATTCACTAAAAGTTGGAAGAAAATTTCACGCTCTGATTTTCTTTCGGTCGCAGGTCTCGGGATTCTTGGCTATGGGGTGGCGTCGCTTGGAACTTTGTACGGTTTAAAAATCGGCGGTGTTTCTAACTTTGCATTGCTCAGCGCTCTGGGCCCGGTGGTTATCTCTTCGGTTTCGATTTTAATATTAAAAGAAAGACCGAACCGATGGTTTTACATTGCCTTACCCCTCTGCGTGGCAGGCCTGGCATTGTTAGTCATGGGGAAATACCAAGTTTCCACTTTGCAGATCGCGGGCTACAGCGCTCTGGCAATTATAACGGGCTATACGATGGAAGCTATCGTATTTGTTTTCTCCAAACGTTTTAAAGCCAAGATGCCAATTACGCAGTATTTAGGAATCGCTCAGTGTGCTGCTGCGTTTACATTTTGGGTTCTACAAGCTAGTTATTTTGGACAATTCGAGCAGGTTCACCAGTTGACTCAACGTGGATTACTCGCCGCTTTATTTGTAGCCATTGTGGCGTGCGTGCTGTGTTATGCCGTTCTCTATTGGCTTTTAAGCTATATCGATGGTCACAAGCTAGCTCTATTCGATGGAATCCATGCTGTTTCGGCATCGGTGTTTGGTTATTTTCTATTTCAAGAACCCTTAACTCCACTGATGCTACTGGGCGGCGTTTTGATTTTTAGCGGACTTGTTGTAGGTACATTAAAAAAATAATGACGAGGGCACCTGGTCGCCATAGAATTAGTACTGCAAACAAAAGGAAACATTTATGAAATTATTAGTTATCTTATCATTTTTTGGCATAACAGCCATGGCCGATACTTACCAATACACAATCGAAGGCATGAGCTGCTCGGGTTGCAAAAACATGATTAAATCTGCAGTATGCGGACTACCAGGCATCAAATCGTGCGAAGTAGAAATCGGTTCAATGAAATTAATATCTGAAGACGGTAAAACTTTGGATCAAGCTGCCATCACTAAAGCTCTTGATGAATTAAATAAAAAAAACAAAGAGGATTACAAAATCGCTAAGGCAACAAAAGTAGACGAAGCGAAACCAACAACTGCTAAACACGCTGACCACAAGTAATGTCGAATCTTTTTTGGATTGATCTAGAAATGACCGGCCTCAACCCTGAAACGGAAGTTATCATCGAGGCCGCAGCTATCATCACTGATTCGAATTTTAAAGAATTAGCGACTTATGAAACCGTAGTAAAACAACCACAAATCTATTTAGACAGAATGGATGACTGGAACAAAAAACACCATGGCGAGTCCGGCTTATCTGCCAAAGTCCCAACCGGAAAAGATCCATCTGATGTGCAGTCTGATTTAGTTCAACTCGTAACAGAGTTTTTCCCAGACAAAAAAAGCAAACCAATCATCGCCGGAAACTCCATCGGCCAAGATCGCCTTTTTATAAACAAAGACCTCCCAGATTTCTCACAACTACTTCACTACCGAATGCTAGATGTGACATCTTGGAAGATCATCTTCAACGCTCGCAATATCGAATTCAAAAAACAAAACAAACACCGCGCCTTAGACGACATTCGCGAAAGCATCGCGGAACTTAAATTCTACATGAGCCACCTAAAGGTGCCCACCGTGGGCACCGTGGGTGCCAGGTCCTAAAAAAACCAAATATGTCTCCAAACTCATTATATCCAGCATTGGCTAACAATAGCCTGGCACTTTAAAAACCACCGGTGATACTCAACGGTATTTCTGGTTTTTTTAGGACCTGGCACCGGTGAAAAAAAAGCCGCATTTTTGATGCGGCTTTTTTTGTTTCTGCGGTTTAGTGCAAAAATTAGTAACGGTAGTGATCAGGTTTGTAAGGACCTTCTGCATTCATACCTAAGTACTTCGATTGTCGAGTGCTTAGTTTTGTTAGCTTCACGCCTAGTTTGTCTAAGTGAAGTGCAGCTACTTTTTCGTCTAAGTGTTTTGGTAAACGGTAGACGCCGATTTCTTGGTATTTATCGCGGTTGTTGAAAAGTTCTAATTGAGCCAACACTTGGTTCGTGAATGAGTTACTCATTACGAAGCTTGGGTGACCAGTAGCGCAGCCTAGGTTCACTAAGCGGCCTTTTGCTAATATAATAACTTGGCGACCGTTTTTCAAAGTGTGGATATCTACTTGAGGTTTGATTTCACGAACTTTTGAATTTTTATTCAACCAAGGCATATCGATTTCGATATCAAAGTGACCGATGTTGCAAACGATCGCGTTGTTTTTCATTTTATTGAAATGTTTTTCAGTAATGATATCGCAGCAGCCAGTTGCTGTTACGAAAATATCTGCGCTTACACACGCTTCTTCCATAGTTGTAACTTCGAAACCCTCCATCGCTGCTTGTAGAGCGCAGATCGGATCGATTTCAGTTACCAATACGCGAGCACCAAAGCCACGTAGAGAATTCGCAGAACCTTTACCTACATCGCCGTAACCAGCAACAACGACTGTTTTACCAGCTACCATTGTGTCTGTAGCGCGTTTGATACCGTCAGACAATGATTCGCGGCAACCGTATAAGTTGTCGAATTTAGATTTAGTAACTGAATCGTTAACGTTGATCGCTGGGATTTTTAGTAATCCTTTAGCCAACATTTTTTCTAAGTTATGAACACCTGTTGTTGTCTCTTCAGAAACACCAATGATTTTTTTCAATTCTTTCGCAAAACGTGGTTCGTGCATCATGTTAGTTAAATCGCCACCATCATCAAGGATCATGTTGTACCCTTCAGAGCCCCAACCAGTGATAGTTTGCTCGATACACCAGTTGTATTCCGCTTCTGTTTCGCCTTTCCAAGCGTAAACCGGAACTCCTACTGCTGCCATAGCCACCGCTGCGTGATCTTGAGTCGAGAAGATGTTGCATGATGACCAACGAACTTTAGCACCTAAAGCGATCAAAGTTTCAATCAATACCGCCGTTTGAATCGTCATGTGCAAAGAACCAGTAACTCGCGCACCTTTAAGTGGTTGTTGTTTACCGAATTCTTTTCTAAGCGCCATTAAACCCGGCATTTCAGTTTCGGCGATTTTGATTTCTTCGCGACCCCATAAAGCCATTTTTTCAAATACCTCTGGGTTTTCCATCGCTTCACGACAAACTTTATAATCAACAGTGTGAGTCTGTTTATCGTAAGAACCTTTTTGAGGTTTCATTTTTGTTTTAGCGCTGGTACGTCCCGCTGCCTGAATAGATGCCATGTATTTTCTCCTAGGTTCCTATGGAACCGTTAAAATTTCATAACCTGAATCTGTCAGCAAAATTGTATGTTCGAATTGTGCCGACAGTTTTTTATCTTTAGTTTTGTAATAGTGATGCTGAGAACCCGCGATAGGAAACTCAACAATCTGATCCGTGCCCAAGTTCACCATAGGTTCAACAGTGAAGCAATGAAATGGAACTAATTTATCGCCTTTGCCTTTTTTTCCAAACGAAGGAATAAACGGATCTGTATGAAATACGCGGCCAATACCATGACCACCGATTTCTTTTACTGTTGAGCAACCGTTACGTGTAGCAAATTTATTAATCTCAAATCCAATATCACCCGTTGTTCCGTTTGGAGTGATCGCCTCAATACCGACTTCCATAGCCCGTCGGGCGATATCAACGATTTTCTTTGCGTCTTCAGAAACATTGCCGATTAAAAATGTTTTCGATGTATCTCCAAAAAAACCATCTAACTTGTGAGTGATGTCGACATTAACGATATCGCCATCTACCAACATGTAATCATCAGGAACACCATGACAGATCACATCGTTCACACTAGTACAGCATGAAGCCGGATACCCGCGGTATCCCAGGGTCGCTGGTTCACAGCCCAATGTTTTAGTGTGATCGTAGATGATTTTATCGATTTCACGTAAGGTAACTCCCGCTTTAACAAACGGAGCGATGTATTCACGAGTTTGGGCCGCTAGTTTACAAACTAGTCTCATTTTCTTCTGTTCGTCTAAAGAAAGCGGTCTATTAGCCATGGAAAGTTCCTTAAATGTCGATTACAAGGCGACACTAGCAAAACCGCCGTTCAAAGTAAAGTCGGATGACAGAATACAAACTTCGGCTGGACCGGCCAGGGCAAAAAAAAAGCCCGGGGTGACCCGGGCTCTATTCTAAACAATTATTAGATTATACTGACTTAAGGTGTTTCGCTAAGATTCCACCGATTTCTAACATACCTACTGAAGCTTTACCGAAAAGAGTTTTCAATTTGTCGTCAGCATTGATTTTGCGACGGTTAGTTGCATCTTGTAAGTTGTATTTTTTGATGTAGTCCCAAACTTTTTTCAAAGCTTGTGAACGAGGAAGTGGTGCGCCACCAACAACCGCTGCTAGTGCTTCAGAAGGTTGTAACTTCATAAGCAAAGCTGGATTTGGTTTTCTTTTAGCTTTAGCTGGTTTAGCTGCTTTTTTAGTAGCTTTAGCTTTTGGAGCTGCTTTTACTTTAGTAGCTTTAGCTTTTGGAGCTGCTTTTTTAGTAGCTTTCGCTGCTTTCTTTGTAGTCTTTTTTGCCATTGTCATTTCCCTTTCGTTAATGAGTTGTTATGACGGATGGACCCAGTGTTCACGATAACTAGAGGTTTGTCCAAAAAAAAATGCACGACCTTTGATTTTTTTTAACGGCCCACGGATTTTCTCTACGAAACCGAAGGGAAAATGACCAAAAAACGGCTCTCTCTGTGGTTTCTGGGCTATTTCTTATCGTTTTCTTACCGATAAAACAGTATGTCGACAGGGTCATTCGCTGAAATCCTTAGAGAAAAGCTAAAGAAAACTGACGGAAATACCCGTTTTTCCTCTATGAATAGTGACATTTCCTCTATAAACACACCATCAAAAGAGAGTGTTGAGTTAAATCAGTTGCATCAACGATTGTTTGAACAGAATCCCAATGCGTTCCAAGTTTCTAAAGCAAAAATGGGTGAAACCCCGTATCGCCGGTTTCAAAATCAGAAGATATACACTCCGTCCGATACTAATGATTGGGCAAAAAAGGTACATCCGAAGGCAAATCCTACCGCTCCATCAACCTCTACGCCTACAAAAACTCCGCCTCGACCTAAGGGCGCTGCCCATAAGCTGAATGATAAACAAACGTTGGCTATGAGTTACTTCATCAACGAAAAGATGTTTTTACTAGAGGATTTCACTGCCGACGAATTGAAAAAGGCGTATAGAAAACTAGCATTAGTTAAACATCCTGATAGAAATTCGGGCTCTCCTCAAGCATTTTTAGAGCTTAAGCAGTCCTACGAATGCCTTTCTTCTGTATTTAAAAATAGTCTCTAGATTGTCGAAGGGCGAGAAAAGATCGCGTGTATCCCCTTTGAAAGGGATTACACGCATTTATAATAATTAGTTCAGAATATCACGGAATCGAACACGTTTCGGAGCTTGATCACCTAAACGTTTTTTTCGGTCCTCTTCGTACTCTGTGAAGTTACCGGCGAAGAATTCAACTTTAGAATCGCCTTCAAACGCCATGATATGCGTACAAATTCGATCCAAGAACCAGCGGTCATGGGAAATAACTACCGCAGATCCCCCAAACTCAAGCAATGCTTCTTCAAGGGCACGCATTGTGTTTACGTCCAAATCATTCGTTGGCTCATCCAGAAGTAACAAGTTCGCTCCTTGCTTAAGGATTTTAGCCATATTCACACGATTGCGCTCGCCACCGGACAAAGCGCCAACTTTCTTCTCTTGGTCGCCACCAGAGAAGTTGAACCATGATAAATACTGACGTGAATTGATTTCACGGATACCTAACTTGATCGTGTCGCTACCATCAGAGATCTCTTGATACACAGACTTATTAGGATCTAGAGTTTCACGCGTTTGATCGACGTAAGCCATCTTCACGGTCTCGCCGACTTTGAATGAACCACTGTCGACGTTTTCTTTACCAACGATCATTTTGAATAATGTCGATTTACCGACACCGTTCGGCCCGATAACCCCAACGATCGCACCACGTGGAATTGTGAAGTTCACTTTATCGAACAGAAGTTTCTTTCCGTAACCTTTCACAAGGTCTTTTGCTTCGATAACAATGTCACCCAAACGAGGTCCAGGAGGAATGTAGATTTGCATTTCGGCAATTTTCTCTGGAGAGGCCTCTTTTAATAAGCTTTCGTATGCAGACACACGGGCTTTTGATTTAGACTGGCGCGCTTTTGGATTCATACGAACCCACTCTAACTCGCGCTCTAATGTTTTGTTACGACGAGTATTTTCTTTTTGTTCCTGAGATAAACGTTTATCTTTTTGTTCTAACCAAGATGTGTAGTTTCCTTTGAACGGGATACCTTCGCCACGATCTAATTCCAGAATCCAACCAGCAACATTGTCCAAGAAGTAACGATCATGCGTAACTGCGATGACTGTTCCAGGAAACTTGTGCAAATATTGCTCAAGCCACGCCACGCTTTCTGCATCCAAGTGATTCGTAGGCTCATCCAGCAATAAAATATCTGGTTCGCTTAAAAGCAAGCGGCATAAAGCCACGCGACGTTTTTCACCACCTGAAAGTGGCTTTACAATCGCATCGGCATCTGGACAGCGTAAAGCATCCATTGCATATTCGATTTTTTGGTCGACTTCCCAGCCGCCCAACGTTTCGATTTTTTCTTGAAGGACGCCTTGTTTTTCAATCAAGTCGTTCATGACATCCGGGTCTAATTCGGGATCATTAAATTTTTCAGAAATCGCGTTGTATTCTTTCATTAATTTTGGCAATTCGCCCATGCCTGAAAAAATATTTTCTTTTACAGTCGCGTTCTCGTCCAATTCTGGCTCTTGTTTCAAGTAGCCTACGCGCATTTGTTTAGCAGGAAATGCTTCGCCTAAAAATTCTTTATCTTCGCCAGCCATAATTCTAAGCAAAGAAGATTTTCCTGATCCATTCAAACCAAGAACGCCGATCTTGGCACCATAAAAATAAGACAGGTAAATGTTTTTAAGCACGTAGCGATTTGGGGGATATACTTTTGATACCCCTTTCATTGTGTATATAATTTCTTCAGCCATGACACGTCCTTTTCAGAGAATAGTTCCCCAAAGTAGTTCTTTTTCAAGGGCTTATCAAATTTTTTTTCAAATATTTTCTTGTCAAAAAAACTTTTATTTGATGCACTGTCGACCTTACTAAAAATGATTTGAACTGAAGAACAAGAGCGCATGAAGATTAAAGACAAAAACAGCCAAAAACCAAAGCCCAAAGGACGTAAAAGCGCCCTTCAAAGGCCGCCCCTGCTTGAAAAGGCTGACTGTGGCGCTCAAGTCCCAAAAGACCAAAGATTCAAAGAACGCTGGCTTGAACTCAATAGCGACGTTCGTTCCGCGTTAGGTTCTTGGAACGATCTGACGGAAAAATACGATGGCAAGATGAATCGTGATCAAGAACAATTGCACGAAATTAAATCACTTCTACAAGAATTGCAGAAAAAACTTAAGGTATTTGGCGAGTAGCCAAACATATTAGCAAAGCGAGTAGCCAAACATATTAGCAAAGCGAGTAGCCAAAAATTTTAGCAAAGCGAGTAGCCTCCCGTTAGGAAACTACGCCTTCCATTTAGAACTCGTAATAAAACGGACGGAAGTGAAAAATGAAAAAAAATCTCTTGATCATCGGTATCGTAGTCCTTGCAATTGCCACCTATTTTGTTTCAAAATCAAAAAAACCAGAAATGTCTACAACGGAGGCAGTCACTGCCCGACAGGCAAAACCGACCGGTACAAAACTGATTGATCAGGTTCGCGATTTTCCTGGTTTGCCCAGCGCCAAACTTAGCGACCAAGAAAAATCTAGCGAATGCAAATCCGCACTGGAATCGATAGAAACCCTGCCATTAACGACTCTTCTCCAAGACCTAAAAGATGGCCGCATCAAACTTAAAGGCGACTGCCTCTTCACTAGCAAAAATACGGTTTCAACGTTGAACGGTTTTCCCGAGGTGTGTGATGCGCGACAACCCGATGGGCAAGTAACTACTGACTGTGCTTCCAAAGTTCTTTTCTATAAAGCCCTTCGCATTCATCACGCCACCATTAATGAGAGCAGCAAAGGCCTATCAACTGAAATTTTGATCAACAAATTAATCGGTCTACTGGCCGATCAAGCGTTCGCCTCACCCACCGGCCTAAAACTTATGCGAGATGTGGGCCGTGAACTACGTGAACGCCTACCTCAGTCGGACTCTGCCGCCAAAGCAGAATTGATCGGCTATTTGGCGGATGATAACTTGCCGCCCGAAGGAAAACAGTACTACGAAGCGAAACTTGACGAAGCCCGACAGCAGTTTCCTGAAAATTGGGAAATATATGAAATGGATTTGATACGAAAAAAATCGACGAATGAAAAACTCTACGACGACGAGATTAAAAAATATTACTCGCAAAATCCAAACTCAGGCATCGCGACCTATCACATGGGTTGTTCTGCATGGAACCACGCCGATAAAGTTCGTGCACTTGAGTTTTTCGATGTGGCTAAAAAAATCGCACCTCAGGACAAGCGCTTTGCTGATACGTATTCTAAGGCGACGACCTTATCGCCTCCAGAGAAAGTGTGCACTGTACAGATTAATTTCAACCCTGAGCAGTTCTAATCTATAAAAAATTAAAATTCAGGTCTAATTCTAATTGTCGCTTTGTATTTTGGCGTGCCATCCGCGTAAGTCGGAGTCATGTCTTCCATG
The DNA here is from genome assembly GCA_002256935.1 of Bdellovibrio sp. 28-41-41. GTDB lineage: Bacteria > Bdellovibrionota > Bdellovibrionia > Bdellovibrionales > Bdellovibrionaceae > UBA2316. Next base: position 5,633 of record NCGL01000023.1, on the reverse strand, counting down.
ATCGTCACGTTCGCTGTTGAAGGAATGCAATGGCATTTACGAGTGAAAACTAATTCGTATTTATAAACACCGTGAGCAATCGCCGTAACTTTATAATCAGATAAGTTTGACGAGTTGTTTTTATTTAATTGCTGAACGATATCTGGATTGCTTACAAGCGCACGAGTCACTTGCATTAACTCACGTGATGGTTCTTTTGCAAATACACACATTGCCGAAACACTGATAGCTAAAACTAATTTTACGATTTTCATAATGAAGTCCCCTCTTCCCTCACCGCTGTATACTCAGTGAAACCAAGGGTCGGCAACAGAAAAAACCTAAAAATCGTAAGGCAAAAATAATTTTCCCAGATCAACCAGTATCACAAAGACACTTTTGGGTATTTTGCCCCAGTGATTTGGAAATTACTTCATAACTTCGTAGTGCATTCCGTCCGGAGTATCACTGACGGCGATCTTCATTTGATTGAGTTGATCGCGAAGCTGATCAGACAAAGCAAAGTTTTTATCAGCGCGCGCTTGTTTGCGTTCGTCAATTAATTTTTCGACCTGCTTAACATCGATATTGTATATTTGTATTAATTTATCATCTAGGAATTTCAAGAACGACGTCGCATCCTCGCCGAACAAACTAGTTAATTTGCTTAAGCTATTGAAAAACAATTTCAACTGAACGCATTTGTCGAGCACAGCCGGGTTCGCTTTCATCCCGCGTTTTACACCCTGGTTAAAGGCTTTCGTAACTTCGTAAACAATGGCAATCACTTCTGCCATATTGAAATCATCACTTAGAGATATCATCACACGATTCCATAGCGCGTCCGTTGCTGGATTCATTTTAGCCGCGGTCATATCTGGTGAATACGAATCTGCAATTGCCAATGACGAGTACACCCTCGCCAAGTTTGAAATTGTTCTATGAATGACCTCTTCACTAAATTCAGCGACACTGCGGTAGTGAACCGATAGAATCATAAATTTATAAATTTCTGCGTGATACTTCTCAGAAAACTCGCGCATGCTTAGGATATTACCAACAGATTTACTCATTTTCTGGCCCGAAAAATTCAGCATGTGCCAGTGAATCCAATATTTTGAGAATGTCTTGTGAGTGCAACCTTCTGTCTGCGCGATTTCATTTTCGTGATGAGGAAACATGAGATCCGTTCCGCCGCCATGAATATCAATTTGATCACCAAAAATATCTTTGTTCATTGCCGAGCATTCAATGTGCCAACCCGGACGACCTTTGCCCCAAGGTGAATCCCATGACGGTTCACCGGGCTTAGCTGATTTCCATAAAGCAAAGTCCATGGGGTTGCGTTTTTTCTCTTCTACTTCAACGCGCGCACCAGCCATCAGTTCATCGACATTGCGACCGCTCAGTTTGCCGTACTCTTTGAATTTCTCGATAGAAAACCAAACATCCCCGTCAACAACATAGGCCGTTTCATTTTTAACTAAAGTAGAAATCATTTCATTTATCGCAGGCATATGCTCTGTCACGCGCGGGTTTAAATCGTGAGGACGCAGACCCAAAACTTGAAAATCTTTTTTGTATTCGCCAATGTACTGCTCGGTCAAAGCTTCAGCTGTGACACCTTTTTCATTCGCACGACGGATGATTTTGTCATCGATGTCGGTGAAGTTCATGGCGTAAGTGACTTTGTAGCCGATCAGTTCCAAATAATTTCGAATCATGTTGAAAACAACAGGTCCGCGAAAATTACCCACATGTAAAAAATCATAAACCGTTGGTCCGCATACATAAATCCGCACTTCTGGCGCATTCATGGGTTTGAAAACTTCTTTAGTTCGGCTCAACGTGTTGTATATTTTTAATTCCATGTTGATATCATCCCTAATTATTTCATCGAATCTAAAACTTTTTGCGCACGGGAAATTAATGAAGCTTTGCTCATTAACGGTACCAGAATTTTCAATTCTGTTCCGTGAGGCTTACCTATTACCGCTACCCGCATAGGCATAAACAAATTTTTGCCTTTAGTTTGCGATTTGATTTTAACTGCGTCTTGTAATTTATTAAAGTCATCTTCTGTGAATGCCGTGCCTGCAAATTCTTTCACGGCATTTTGCCATTCTTGTACAACAGCTCGTGATGTTGGCCATCCCAATACTTCAGCTGATTCTGACAAAATTTCAAAATACTTATCATCTAGTAATTTATAAAATGGAACAGCATCCGATACGATCTCTAGATAGTTCTTAAAAACTTCAAGCGATTGAAATTTCCAAGGACGATCTTCAGGGAAAGAAATATTATTTGCTTTCAAGAACGGTTCAATCAAGCCCCACATTTCCACGGGAGCTTTCGCACGTAGATGCTGAGCATTCACCCATTTCAATTTCACACGATCAAATACAGCACCTGACGAATGCAAGCGGTCCGTAGAGAAAGAATCAATCATTTCTTGAAGTGAAAGAATCTCTTTTTCTTCCGGATGCGACCAACCAAGAAGCGCCACAAAATTTAAAAGTGCCTCTGGCAAATATCCCTCTTCACGGAATTGGTTACAGCTCGTCGCGCCCTTACGTTTAGATAATTTCTGACGGTCATCATCCAGCACCAGAGACACGTGACCAAACTGAGGCGTCGGCCAGCTCATCGCTTCGTAAATCATTAACTGACGAAGACTATTCGATAAATGTTCTTCCGCACGCAATACGTGCGAAATTTTCATTTTGTAATCATCCACCACGCAGCAGAAATTATAAACCGGCATACCATCTGATCTAAGCAAAACAAAATCGCCAACCATGTCGGATGGAAAATGAACATCGCCGCGAATTAAATCGTTCAAATGATAATCTTTTTTCAAATGCCGAGTTTTAAAGCGAACAACTGCTTTTTCACCCGATTTGATTTTAGCTTGTGCATCCGCCAGAGCCATAGTCTCGTAGGGACTTTCCAAATGAGGATGAGCCGCGCCATCGGCCATCTGAGTTTGGCGTTGAGCATCGATCTCGGCATCAGTCATAAAACAGTAGTAGGCAAGTCCGCGTTTTAATAAATCTTGAGCGACTTCATCGTAAATTTTTAATCGTTCCGATTGTTTATATGGACCATACGAGCCCATGCCTTCTAAAGTTTCTGCATTAGGTCCTTCATCCCAATTCAAGCCAAGCCATTTCATATCTGCAAGGACCATTTTCAATGATTCCATCGATGACCGTTCTTGATCTGTGTCTTCAATTCTTAGAATGAATTTACCTTTGTGTTTACGAGCGTAAAGAAAATTGTAGAGTGCTGTTCGAGCTCCGCCAACGTGAAGATAACCAGTTGGTGAGGGGGCATAGCGAAGACGGACTTCAGAGAAATAATTTGAGTGGTTTTCCATTCGGCCATTAAAGACTAAGGGCTTCTAAAAATCAACCATTACGCGTCATTCCCAAGGGAGATCTGCCTCATTCTGGGATAATCAGGAATCATCGTTGTAACTAGCGCGATTACAACACAGAATGGATGTTTGGGAGTTAATCACTATGAGTATTGAGTACAAGGCCGAGCTAAAGAAAATTGTTTTACAAGTTCAACTGGATAAACTCGAAGAACAACTCAATACACTCTTTAAATTTATCAGTGAAAAGGATCTAGCCGGTTTTTTTATCGATAGTATTTACTTAAAAAACATCCTTAGTTTGCTCATTGATGAACATTGGATGCAAAGTAAAAACGCCCCCACAGACACGGAAATCCAGTTTGATCGCTTTATCAAGCCCTTCTTAAATGTAGAGCTAAAGCCTCTATTGTTCCTGCAGTCGTTTTTCCAAGATACTAGCATTGGCGGACTACACCTAGCTTTAAAAGCCATCACTCAAACTGAGGCGGCTCTTTTAAGGAATATAAAATCTAAGCCGTATGACTTTCAAAAAAAGTTTTTGCAAATTGCACTCATGCAAATGTCAGAACTGTTTGAGTTAGAACATCAGCTTAATTCCGACCGTAAAAAAACCGATGTGACCGCCCGACTATCACTCTATCGCACCTTTGATGTTTTAGATAAAATTTTTGAGTTGGGGTATTTAGAAAACGAAGTGCCAGACATCGATCAGAAAGAGCGATTGTATGAAGGCGCCGGTGTTGGCGTTCAATCCAGCTACGCTACAACATTGCTCGCATTAAGGTATTTAAACCTAACAAAGGGATCGCGTTTTATCGATCTAGGATCTGGCTACGGCCGAATTGGTTTGGTCGTAGGACTTATGCGCCCAGATATTCAATTCACCGGCTATGAATTCGTCAAGGAACGCGTAGATATCGCAAATAAGGCCAGTGAAAACCTAAGTATGACTCAACATGTTCAGTTCAGAACGCAGGACTTAGCCAGTACCGATTTTAAAATCCCACCTGCCGACACATTCTATATTTTTGATTCCTTCAGCGACGCGACCTACGCGGTCATCATGGAACAGCTTCAAGAGATGACCCTACATCGAAAAATAACGGTGGTGACCAAAGGTAACGCAAAATTGTGGATGAAAAACCAGTTCTGGATTGAACCTCAAGAGTTCAATGACGGCAATTTGTGCTTATATAGATCTCGAGCGAGACCGAGAATTTAAAGGGAAAATTTTTAAGGCTTAAATAGACAATTCACATAGACATCAATTTTAGGGTCTGGAGTACTTACTTGCATGTAAACTCGACTCTTAAAGTTAGAACCAGCCAAGGGGCCTTGTTTCGAATCGCTACCTTTTTCATTTCTTAGTTCCATCAACATAGTGCTTGCGGGATTTCCAGCTTCCCGATGGCTAACTAGCATAATATCTTGAAGATCATCGGCTTTGCCGCCCACCACAACATCTTGTCTGAAACACTTACCAGAAGAGCATTTTTCAGAAAATCCTTTATAATCGATCGAGACTGTTTTAGTACTCTCAATATCCAACGAGCCTTTTTTTACCTGTTTAACTTCACAATTATAGAAGGGCGCACCGACAGACATATTTGAAAACATGGACAATAGGAATATTAAACAAGTTAGCTTCATATTTACTCTCTAGGATCGAGGTTTGTAGTTATATACAAATCCTCCTAAATAGTAAAACCTGAGTCAACAAAGAATAGGCTAAGCCACTTTTCTTCGCGCAAGCCACAAGTCATACTCAGCCTGAATCCGAACCCACATTTCAGCAGTTGTTCCCAAAACACCTTCAAGGATAATCGCAAATTCTGGAGAGATGGCTCGCTTACCATTAACAATCTCGTTAATTTTTCTGGGCGAGCAGCCACATTTTTCTGCCAATTGAGATTGATTGAGCTCCATCTCTTTCATGTAGATCTCATTCAATACGACCCCAGGGTGCATAGGCTTTGGATTTTTAATCATAAATACCTTTTATAGAGTATTATTTGGCAATAGAACGTTTGGAAAGAAAATAGTTCTGTTTTTGATAGGATTAAATCCAGAAATGTGGCATCGGCATCTGATTTTACCTTGATAAAATTTGATGGGATCGAATTTGGGAAGCAAATCTAACCGGCCCAAGCGATCGCCCGACCGGTTATTAAAAGAACAATAGAATCTAGTTTACGGCTGCAGGAGCTGCTTCTTCAGTAGCTGCTGGTTTTGGTAAAGATGGTTGTAAAAGTTTAGCTTCTAAAAGAAC
>NCGL01000022.1 GCA_002256935.1 Bdellovibrio sp. 28-41-41 | reverse complement strand
TCGGCAAAGCTGAAGATAAATTAAGGCCAAAAGAAGTTCATTTTTTTTACAAGTATCTTTTTGAGATCAAAGGTAAACGATCTATTACGCCTGATTGAATGACCGATTTGGTGGACACTAAAAAGTATGGTCTAAGGCCTAGCGAATAGGCAAAGGACACCAACGAAAATGGTTCACAAAACCAATCAAAATTAAGATTTATGTATACTATCCAACGGACTTATCAATAAATGGGTACATGTTACATGTGTCTACACAGTCAGGGCCGAACAGTTCGGGTCATTTCAAGACTATTAAAAAAAGATCGACGTGCGCTTACAAAAGTAATTGAAAAAGGAATCGCCGAACACCCAACCGGATATGTGCCGCCATGGGTTTTAGAGATTAACTGGGAGGCTGTTCGCCAGCAGTACGGAAAAGGTGTTCCCCTGAATATTTTAGACGCCAGCTATTTTGCAAAAGTTAAATGCTTTGTGGTTGAGTTTCATTTTTACGATGCCGAAGCGGCACGCCGAAATTGGTGGCTTGTCATCGAGAGCGGCGAAGTTGATCTTTGTATAGAGGCCCCAGAAAAAGACGTGGATTTGCATGTCAGTGCGAAGCTTAAAGAAAGTTATTGAAATAATTTGGCGTCCCCTACGAGATTCGAACTCGTGTCTGCTCCGTGAAAGGGTAGAGTCGGGAAGATAAAATTCTTATATAAAATCAGGAAGTTAGTTTGCATTTCGACCTAATCGTGGTCGCACGATTTTTCTCACTGGTTATCAATGGTTGTCAGTAATTTGCAGTTTTGTGAAATCAAAAAATTCGATCCCGGTTTAACTCACGTTATAGTTTTATGACAGGAGTATACTTATCAACGGCTGCGCTTTTATGACCGCAGCGGTACTAAACAAAACTTAGAGCCCCATTTTCTAGAGCCCTAACGATCTTAAGATTATTAAAACCAAGTGGTTTAGAACAAATGCCTGGTTTATTTTAATGGGCGACTCGCTGGGATTTCAAACGCTTTTCGAAACCGCAATTGTGTTCAAGACTATGGGTACCTTCTTCTTGGGAATGGCAGGTGATCCATGTTTTATATATGTCAATGCGAGCATAATGAACCCAATGCGAAACACGCTCGGAGACAGCCAGAATGGTTTCGTTCGAATTTTTGAGAACCGAAGAAAGTATTTCTTGTGGACCATGTGTAACGCCATAAATGAAGAACCCATCTTTTCCATAGGAAAGAAGAGGACCACCTGAATCAATCCCAAATGCACGCTGTGATAGATCGCGAACCATTATAAATTGCTTTGTTAAATCGTCGCTAGGATGTTGAGTGATATCGATATAACGAGACTGGTTTGTGTTAAATGGCGTGCCGAGGGCAAGTCGAGTTTGACCATCTGAAAAGACTGGAAATGATGCCATTCTTAAAACATTCTCATTTTCGGGCGCACCGTTGTCCGCCCAACGCTCCCAGGATTCGAGATTGTTATAGCCAAAACCGATCATTGTTAGAGCGATGCTAGAATTGAGATCCGCAATTGCGCCAATTTTTGCTTCTGGGATTGAAATCCCGTCTTGGGATTCAATATTATCTACTGTTTTCACGAGGGCCAGATCACCGTACAGGCCATCTAAAGGCGATATATTTCTTTTAACAAATGTCATCCATTCAATTTTTATTCGATTCGAACGACTTAAAGTATGACCTACTCCGACCCAAGTAGGTAAATTGCGATCAAAACAATGTGCCGCGGATAACACCAATTTAGGTCCAATTTTTGTACCAGTACAACCAATCCGCGTTTGATTTGAATTTCGGTAAATTAATGAAACAACTGGAGTACTTACAGCATCTTCTTCATTTACCGGTGTCCCGTTTAGTGCCCACAAGGACGGGGGCAAAAGCTGAACAGACAATAAGATAGCAAATCCCCCGACCTGTCCAAATTGGCTAAGTGCTGAAAAAAAATTAGACGTTTTTTGTCGTTTAAATTGAAATACACCCATATATTTATATGTAGTGCAACTGATGAGCCTATGAAGGGGGAAACTCAAGACCTGGAAATTTGAAAATTATTACTCAACAATTTCCACTAAATTCGAATAGCTGTAGCTCGTTATGTTTAATAGCGATCAATAATGGAATCAAATTGGCGGGCTGGCGAATCGTCTAAATAATGCTATTTGGGGTCCGAAGTAGCTATGTTGATCGAAGTGCTACCAATTGACCTTATAAGAGCTCAGCCAATCGATCAAGTTACAGGGCCTTTTGGCCGCTTTAGGGCACTCGGTAACAAGCGGGCCGATCGATCGTTAACCGAAGCTTCACAAGGATCAATTAAAGTTGATTCCCGGCCCGCCAATTTGATTACTTTTTAGGGCATCAAGATGACGTTAAATTGGACATCCCAAGTCTTATTAAACCAGCACGCATGGTTCTTGGTCTTTATAGAAGCCCTTGGCATAGATTGCATAGAATATTTCTATCGGAGAAATGTATGTTTAAGTTGTTTCTTGTTTTAACACTTTTTTTAAATCATCTAGCTATAGCGAGTTCAGATTGCGTCTCAAATATTAATTTAGAGGAAGCAAATCGGTATATTTTAGATACTCTAACTAGTTTAGAAATACGTGGCGACGAGGTTCAATCGATAAAGATTGGCAATACAGCTTCACAAATTATTGATAGCAGAAGACTTGTATCGATAAACTATTTTATACAGTTAGAGAATCCAAGTTTGTTATCCAGGTCAATTTTTATAGCTGATGGCGAAAGAAAGAAAATGAGTATAGAAATTAGTATAAATGAGAGCTGCAGCCCAAATAGTATATCCTCTTCATCAATTAAACTTGATGGAGGAATGTATAACGACGTGTCTGAAGATGACCGACTAGGCCTAGCAGAATTTAACACAAAATATGTAAGACAACTTCTGTCAAAATATTTGAATTAAACACCTGGGTTTTAGATCTCGCTAGTTCAATCGGACTTCACTATTCAGTCCCAAAAAATTCTTCAGAGCGATGGCCCTAGTTAGAAAAGCAATCAGGCCGTCAGTAAAGCGATCTTTTTATCTTTGAATCATTGTACGTTTGACGGCCCTTTAAGCAAACTGTGCAACCTACATTAAATATTCTCTTCCCAGACTTCATTTTCTTATGTTCAGCAGAATAAACGGAAACCCGTTTATCAGGACCTAAAAATACTAAAAATTGAACGGAGACTCGCGAAGTTTATTTCGCATATTCAGAGTCGTTTCGTGTTTTTATTATGAAATCTAATCATTTACTTGAAGCTTCGTACTTTGGTTCCCCCGTTGCACTACTAACTGGTAAGAGTGTGTATTACACCTCTTCAGAAAATCAGGAGGGGGAACTATGAATGGAAATCTGCGTTGTCGAGTTAATTCAGATCGTCGGTCGGCTTACACGATCGGTGTTTCATTTTTTACGGTGGAAGAAAACGAACAAATTCAGTTGGAACTTCATCCGATCCGATTTTCATTGCGTAAATATAGATGCCCAAATGGCATCGGCCCCATTTCCTTCCGGCCCAATTATTTTCTAACGGCTGTTGAAACTGAAGCGAGTTGTAAGTTTGACTCTAAATACGCGACTACCATAAGGCCATTTCAGAATTCAGAATCCATTAATAGAGTGGTTTGGTTACACAACGCAATAAACTATGCGGAAAAAGTGTCTTCACCTTTCAAAAAAAGAGTTAGCGTTGATGCCTTTAAGGAAAATTTGTTTTCGAATTCTGATTTCGTCTCACACGAATCGGGATTAAATATAAAAAATGAAGCCAGCTATAACAATTGTGTCGCAAAAATATTATATTCCCGCATAGGTACAGCCTCCGCACCGGGACGGAGGCTGTGTCGATCGATTATCTCAAGATTGCCACTGAAATCAAACACTTCCAAATTATTTTGCAACAACGGGATTTCTAATCTAGCTATACACTTTATATCAAACCCATTTTTTAAAGTTCGATCAAACTTCAATAGGAACCAAATTTAATGGACCTCCTAAAAAATGAAAATAATTTGGTCGCTGTTTACCACGTCGGCGGCGCCGACGTAGAAATAATATTAGGATTGAAAATAACGGAAAGTGTAGTAAATCTAGAGGCGATTTTGAAAGGATTTTGCTTTCAGATCTTTGAAAATAGAAAGAATGATTTTAGCATAAAAAAGAATTTTATTTTTGTAGCAGTGATTTTCTTTTTCGGCGGTAAGGCATGAAATACCATACCCCTGAATCCCTCGCGGATCTTTTATGTTGTAGTAAATCTACAATTTATAGACTTGTGAAAAATAAGAAAATTCTTGCTGTAAAATTTGGGAACCTAATAAGAATTCCCGAATCTTCCCTCTCTATCCAAGTAACTGCGACCACGGACGCCATAACTCACCAAAAAAAGGAAAAGTTATGGGAATAAGATTTCGCAGAAATAGAAACAAATGGATAGTGGATATTTATTTAAGAGGAAAGCGAACCACAAAATGTTTTGATTCAGAAGAAGGTGCAATTCTTTATGAAAAATCTGTTACGGGCTCGAACGATACCGACTGTAGTGAGCTAAAGCAGGCCATTCATAGATACTTTCATACTTTCTCAATCAGGAAAGCCAAACCGCAATTTGAAAAGTATATGTTTAGCATACTATTTGAATATTTGCAGGAGTTGCAGCTTAAAAAAATGAACCATATTAAACTAGAATACTTGCAGTCGTTTCAGACTCATTTGCTTTTTCGAAAGATGAAGCCTAGCAGTGTAAATCGGATGTTTAATACCTATAAACATTTTTTTAACTGCTGTGTGGACTGGGGAATGATCGCGCAGTCTCCGGCCCTAAGATTAAAATCTTTGCCCGAGTCTAGAAAAATTGAACGCCAGATTTGGAGTGATGAACAAATTAGTTCTGTTGTTGGTCACTTGACCGGATGGGCAAGAATAGTTGTCCTAGTTATTGCTTATACAGGCATGAGGCCGTGTGAAGTCATGAAATTAGAATGGAATCGAGATATTGATTTCAATAAAGAAGTGATTCGCGCCGCTAGTTTTAAAGGTCAAGGCTCTGAGCGAGAGAGATGGATTTCAATTCATCCCTTTTTATCGACCGTTCTAAAAGAGTGGCGATTGCAAACTCCGGGGGCATTCGCTTTTCCAAGCTTAATAGGCAAAAAGCCCATCAACAGTAATTCGGCCGCGAGAGTTGTAAGAGTCGCCGTCAGAAAGCTGGGACTAAAGGGTTATACCCTATACGGCATGAGACATAGCTTTGCGACCAGAGCCATCGAAAATGGAGTGGATCTAAATTCCGTCAGAGAATTGATGGGGCATTCAAATTTTAATATGACCAAGACTTATCTAAGGGTCACAAGTGGTCATTTAAAACGCGCCGTAAACACTGCATTTAACGGTAAGGATTTGGTCACCAAGACATGGTGACCAGATTGGCGACCAAGAAAATTTAAAAAGTTGTAAGTAATTGATTTAATTGGCGTCCCCTACGAGATTCGAACTCGTGTCTGCTCCGTGAAAGGGAGCCGTCCTAGGCCTCTAGACGAAGGGGACTCTGAGAAAATCGGAGTCAGATCTTAAGGCATCGAGAAAATGGTGGCTCGCGATGGATTCGAACCATCGACCCTTTCATTAAAAGTGAAATGCTCTACCAGCTGAGCTAGCGAACCACTCGAATGACTTAAGAGAGCACAATTTGATAGAAAACGTGTTTGTAGTCAATCAGATTTTAAAATATTTTTTAACATAATTTTGCCTAAAAAATCACCGCTTAGGTGTTTTAAAGCGACATCAGCCTACTCTCTGGACAAAACGACTAATTTTTTCAACGAAAATTTGGTAAGCCTTCCACATTACCTCTATAATATCTCGATTATGGCGTTTAGAAAAAAACAGCTGCGGCCAAAATTGAAAAACAGGAACGATAACCAATGATATTTTTAAATTTAGACAGTTCTATCCGATGGCTTTTCCTGGCTGATGCCATTGCTGGCGCATTAGCTCTGAGCGTATTGGTTATTCCACTCGCTTCTAAAAAAGGCGGATCACTTCATGTAAAAACCGGATGGGTCCAGAACGACAGATTCGCAAAATTTTTCTCTCCTTCGTTCTTGGACTATTTACAAGCTCGCCGATTTTATGGATCGCGCCGGGTATTATCTTGGGTGGTCTGCAAGGCCGCTGGATCACGGCCTATCGTAAAAATTTTGAAATAAAATATAATTTGAAAAGTAACTTTAGAGTTTCTATAGTTACCAAATGCAAGAATTAAAATTCACCGATACGTTTGAAGGCACTGGAAAGACCGTCGTTAAAGGCGCGCTCGTGATCTGTCACTACACCGGGTTGCTAGAAAACGGAACAGAGTTTGATTCCTCTCAAAAACATGGCCGTCCGTTTCAATTTGTTATCGGATCTAAACGTGTCATTCAAGGCTGGGACCTTGGTATCATTGGAATGAAAGAAGGCGGAAAGCGTACTTTATTTGTTCCCTCACATTTAGGATATGGCGATCGCGAGAAGGGTTTGATTAAACCGCATTCCAATTTGATATTTCATGTGGAGCTAATCGAAGTTCGCACGCGGGATGAATAAATGAATTTCCAAATCCATCACTGCACAGTTAACGAATTCATTGCAACTCTGATTAGTCGCTGGAGCCGCGAGCCAATGACTCCTGACTTTGAAACTGCATGGATTCAAAGAAATTTACACAATTACGGATGCACTCAGAATCGAAAATGAAATTATCGATGATGTGCAAATGAGTCTCAAAGTTTGAGTTTATACCCTAGGATGGTTTATGTATTTTCTCAAATACAACAACCAAGCTTGGAATCACCAAGTAGAAAAAAAATCGATGGACTACCCAGTTACGCCCTGGCTACAGCGGGAATGCCGATAGCTATGCTGTATCGACCGTCGTTTTCTGCGAGACTCAAAAAGAAGTCGACTACTACCGGAATACGTTATCTAAAGGTGGGCACAGGGGCCAATGCGGCTGGCTGACAGATAAATGTGATTGATTCGAGCCGCTTTAGGGATTAGCAAAGCGGAATCTTTTGAACCCCGCTTCACTGCTTGAATTAATGACGTACTGACAATACCGGTTGCTGTTTTTGAACAGCTGGATGAAGGACGTCTACTTTGATTTCGCCTTTTTTAGACTGGTATTCTTCACCTAAACGGATCAAGTCACTTGCGTTCGCTTGTTTTTTCAATTCAGGAAACATTTCTGTTTCTTCTTCTTCGATATGATGCTCAACAAGTTCAGCTAAAACTCTGGCTTTTGCCGACCAGATGTCTTTATCAACGGTTTGTTTTACTTCTTCGGCCATTTGCGCGGCCAATGCGTGCTCAACGTCACCTTCAAACGCCTCTTCACGCATGTCGACTTCAGTTTTTTCAAATGTGTAAAGAACGGCTTCTTCGGCTTTTGCATGAATTGTTAACAATGGCGCAAATTCATTAAATGCCGCTCGACGAGAACTCAAACTGAGTTCTAAATTTTTAAGAATTTCGATGCAACGTTTTAACGGCTTATGATCATCCAAAATCATCTGTATGATATCATAGTGCTTGCCATCCGCCACCATTGAGTCAGGTCTTTGCTCTTGTTTTTTAGAACTTGGTTTCAAGCTTGGCTTTGCTTTAAGTGCTGCCATTTGTTTAGGCTTAGCAATTACTTTTTTATCCATTCCCGGCTTCTTAGCTGGTGATGATTTCTTCTTCATAGGTGCCGATTTAGATTTTTTCATTGAATCCTCCATAAAATGTTTAGTCAGCTTAACTACACCAATGAAAAGCAATAAGGATGCCGCTCAACAATCACCTTAAGAATCAGATGAAAACGAATTGACTAGGCACAAAGATTTGCGAACCGGGGCGAATCTCCTCGACATCAACTTGGCTATGGGCAAATGCCTACAGTCAACCGAATCAATTTAGTTTATTGACACATAAAATCGCGGTGAAATCATTTGAACAAATAGAATTCATTTTTTAACCTAAACACTTATGGTTACGCGAACAAAAATAAATATTGGTTTTGGATTGGCTTGTTTGATTATTGGGTATGCGACCGTCAGTTCCAACATCACAACGTCGGAATTTATTGAAGACAGCCGTTGGATGGCTCGCACCTTGGCGATCCGCTCTGAAGTCGAAAAATTATCAACTTCATTCGTTACAGCGCAAAATAATATCCGCGGTTACCATATTACCGAGCAAGACTATTACCGGGACCGCTACCACGTTGCTAGGAAAGAATTGAAGGAGGGCCTTGCCACTTTAAGACTGCTAACAAAAGACAATACAACTCAACAAAAAAATCTAGATGAGATTGAGCCATCGACCGACGAAAAACTTACGGCTTGGGACAAATCTTTTGAAATTCAAAAAAAATTTGGTTTTGATATGATTCGAAAAATGGGCCGATCGTCCGAAGTTAAATCGTTAGACGATAGTTTCTATCTAGGCATAGCGGCACTCTTAAATGAAGAGAATCGTCTTCTTGCCAGCCGCACCGAATCAACCATCAATCAGGCACGCAGAACTCAACTCGAAATTGGTATAGCCGGTATCCTGGCGTGCTTACTGATCGTTATAGCCGCATTCTTAGTTTGTCGCGACAACAGACGCCGGGAACTAGCCGAAGATAATGTCGATCGATTCTTTACTCTTTCCTTAGATTTGTTATGCATTTCAGGAATGGACGGATTTTTCAAACGCCTTAGCCCATCGTTCACCGAAGTCTTGGGTTATTCCATGCAAGAGCTATGTGCTGAACCTGTCGTTAACTTTGTTCATCCAGAAGACGTCCAAAAAACAATTGATGAAATTGCGAGTCAAATGAACGGCAATAAAGTTTTGTCTTTTGAAAATCGATTCCGCCGACAAGACGGAGCGTACCGAACTTTTTCTTGGAAATCAGTTCCCGTCGGCAACCTGATGTACGCTGTCGCACGCGACGTCACTATTCAAAAACGGCACGAAACCGATTTGATGGAAGCACGCGAAACAGCACAGAAAGCTACCATGGCAAAGAGCTCATTCCTAGCGAACATGAGCCACGAGATCAGAACGCCTTTGAATGGCGTCGTCGGAATGACAGATATTTTGGCGCGAACATCACTAGACCCTCAGCAAAAAAAGTTTGTCGATGCTGTCAAGACGTCGGCGACGAGTCTATTAAATATTGTAAACGAAATTTTGGATTTCTCAAAAATCGAAGCCGGACAGGTTCATATAGAAACTGTTGATTTCGAACTGAGCCACCTGATCGAAGAGCGCATTAGTATGACGGGCGTCTTAGCATTGAACAAAGGAATTCATCTAGAATCAAAAATCGATTCTGCTATTCCACCAGTCCTGCGAGGCGATTCAGCAAAGATCAGTCAAATATTAGTAAACTTAATCAACAACGCGATTAAGTTTACTAAAGAAGGCAGCATCATTATCTCCGCTAACCAGTTGGACCGAACTCTGGGTCACTGTAAAGTCAAAATCAGTGTGAAAGACACTGGTATCGGAATTGACCCCAATCAAGTCGCCAGTCTTTTCCAACCGTTTGTTCAAGCGGACAATTCAACAGCTCGTCGATTTGGTGGAACGGGACTTGGACTTTCCATTTGCAAGCGTTTTACAGAAGCCATGAACGGCGAGATTGGTGTCGAAACCGTTCCGGGCGAAGGATCCACATTTTGGATTATCGTTAATCTAGAAGTTTCAGAACTTAAATCTTTGAATGGGCACGTAATTCCAAAACCAAAATCGTCACTGTCTCAAAGCAATATTGAACATAGAAAAAGTATTCGTATTCTAATCGGCGAAGACAATCGCATGAATCAGTTAATTATTATGAATATGATGGCCATCTTGGGTTACACAGCTACACTAGCAGAAAATGGGGAAGATGCGATTAGACTCTTTTCTGAGTCAAACTTCGATATGATCTTGATGGATCAGCATATGCCGGTAATGGACGGCATCCAATCCAGCACTGAAATCAGAAAACTGGAAGCGAGCACAAGCAAACGTGTTCCGATCATTGCGTTCACCGCGACTGTTATTCAAGATGATCAAAAACGACAATTTAAAGATTTAATGGATGATTTTTTATTAAAACCCGTTTCGCTAGAAGCGCTTGAATCCATGTTGATGAAATGGGAAGAATCCGTTTCTAAAAAATCTTAACCGTCTACGTCTGCAGAAATGGAATCTTAAAATAACACTATGTTTTTTTCTTAGCGAACCCGCGTTCGCGCCCGGCTTCGGTCAGTTTCTTCCACTGCCTTTTTTGCTCTGTCGCCAAGGCCTTGTCTTGTTTTGCCAAGCCATGCTGAACTTCCGCTTCTAGTTTTAAATAACTTTCCCAGCGATCTAAAGGCAAAGATCCATCAGCGATCGCCGCCTTGATGGCGCATTTAGGCTCTGTTTCATGCTTGCAATCGCTAAAGCGACATTTTGTCGTTAGCTCAACCACATCACTAAACTGGGTATCTACGCCTTGGGTATGATCAGAGAGTGATAATTCCCGCATCCCGGGCGTATCGATAATCAAGCCACCGAATCGACTGACATATAAATTGCGAGATGTCGTTGTATGGCGACCTTTGCCATCTTTTTCACGGATGTCTTTCGTGGCAATCTGATCTTCTGCGCGATCTTTACCTGTCAGGAAGTTCACTAATGTGGATTTCCCAACGCCGGAAGATCCCACAATTACCGATGTCGTCCCTGGTTTTAAATACTGAACAAAGAAGTCAGCATCATCGAAAGCATCACTAGAGAGCGTGTGAATAGGGACATTCGGAAAAGTAGTTTTCATTTCCTCTACAATCTCATCAATACCTTCTGGAAATAGATCTGCTTTCGTTAACAAAATAATTGGCGATGTCTCTGAATCCCAAGCCATAGCTAGGTAGCGTTCTATACGACGCTCGCTTAAGTCTTCGTTCAGTGACGTCGTCACAAATGTATAATCCACGTTAGCAGAAAGAATCTGCGCATCAGAAGAACTTCCGATTTGCTTGCGGTAAATTGTGCTTTTTCTGGGTGCGATGGCGTGAATGATAGCGCGATCTGCGCTGTTGGGAATCTCGATCCCTACCCAGTCACCGACCGCAGGATAATCTTTACGGCCGGTAGCCTGATGTTTCATCTTACCGCTGATGGCCGCCCAAACGATGGAGTCCATTCCATACTGGACTTGATAAAGAGCGCGCTCTTCGCAAATCACTCGTGATGGAATCAGCGTCTTTGCCTCTTCTGTCACTAGAACTGGAGCAAAAGAATCACTCCAGCCGTATTTATCTAAAAAATCTTTGTTCGAACTTATACAGACTCCAATATGGCCGCTATACCCATTCCACCTGCAGTACAGATAGAAATCAAGCCACGTTTTTTACCACCTGATGACAACAGCTTAGCCAGTGTACCAGTGATTCGTGCGCCCGTCGCCGCAAAAGGATGGCCTAACGCCACGCTACTGCCGACTTGGTTAATTTTACTGCGATCGAATTTTCCAATCGGCGACGAGAGCCCTAGAACCTCACGACAATACTTTTCATCTTCCATGGCTTTCAAATTACATAGAACTTGGCCCGCAAAGGCTTCATGTAATTCAAAATAATCAAAATCCGCCGGAGTCAGTTTATTACGAGTAAACAATTGCGAAATCGCTTTTGTCGGCGCCATTAACAAACCATCACCTTTAACAAAATTAATTGCTGCGACTTGCACGTCAATTAATTTAGCTAATGGCTTAGCTCCGAACTTATCCGCACCCGCTTTGTTTCCTACTATTACTGCGGCCGCACCATCAGTTAGAGGTGAGCTATTTCCCGCAGTCAATGTTCCTGTTTTTGGATCAAACGCTGGTCTCAATTTAGCTAGTTTTTCAATAGACGTATCACCACGAAGAGTTCCATCACGCTGCAAACCGTGGAACGGCGTAACTAAATCCTCGTAGAAACCATTATCATAAGCTTTGGCGCCATTTTTGTGGCTGGCTAAAGCAAATTCATCTTGTTCTTGTCTCGAGATTTGCCATTCTTTTACCATCAATTCGCAATGCTCCCCCATCGACATTAATGTTCGGGGCTCATTCACACTGGGAACAGATGGTTTCAATGCACTTAAACTCATTTTAGATAAGGCTTTCGCGCGTTCACCAAATGTTCTAGCTTTGTTTAGATCTAGAAGCACTTGCTGAAACTGATGTGACACTTCGATTGGTAGATCACTATTTGAATCTACCCCGCCGGCGATACCAATATCGATAGCACCTGTGTGAGCTTTCAAGCCAATTTGCCAAACATTTTCTAACCCAGTTCCACAGGCACGTTGAACATTATAGGCCGGCGAATACGGGTGAATTTTAGTTGATAGCAAAACCTCGCGCGCCAAATTAAAATCAGCCGAGCTATTCATGACAGCGCCAATTGCTGTGTCATCGATAATTTTACCTTCTAGATGATATCGATCAACAAGGCCTTCTACCGCTGCCACCATTAAGTCTTTGCGACTGACATCAGAATACGTCGTTTGGCTTTTTGCAAACGGGATTCGAGAGCTGCCTAAAATATATACATCATTATTGTTTGTTTTCATAATTCACTCCATCTTTTGTAATAGTTAATAATAACTGTTTCGTAATTCCAATCATTTCAGTTTTAACTAAATCATTTTTCATTGCTCTGGCCATTACGAGCGCGCCAACCATCGACGAGAAAATAAATTTTGCATGCCGAAGCCGGTCGACCTTTCTTCGGTGTGGCAGTCCTTCCGAAATAGCCGCAAACATACATCCGCGCTCGACGCCATCAATATGGCGCTCGTCCAAGTAATATTCTATAAACTTTGTTGCGGTTTGAGTACCATGCTTTTTATGCTGCTGGCTGTGCAGATCAATCAATCTCTGCAACTCACGTAAGATGACTTGCACAAATAAATCGTCTTTGGATTTAAAGTGACTATACAAAGCGCCAGACGTTAAACCTAGTTGCTTCATAATTTTATCGACGGGCGTCGCACTCTGCCCCCATATGACTTTTGTCGATACGCCAAAATGAGAATTACTCTACTAAAACTGATGTGCATATATAATAGATACCGGCATGGGTTCCGCGCGATAGCGAGGAAGGATCTCGATACTATTGATGGTTGGACGGCCCGAAATAGTTTTGTATTTGCCGAATTCGCCAGACACTGGCCGGACTGCCGATACCCGTTGTATCAATGTCGTATTGGGTTTCGGAAATCTTTACTGTAAATAGGCTCATTGCCCTTGCGCCAATAGAACCGCTGGCGACTGCGACTCATTTTTTCCACGAGAACTTCGATGCCATCTTCTATTTTGGCATTTTGATTGTCGTCTTTCTTCTGCTTAGTTACTTCCTTGTTCATCGTGACCTCGCAATGTTGGTTTGGTTACAGACTCACTTTTACTAACTGAACTTTTTAATAAGCAACAATAGCGCCATTTCAAATTAAATTAGGTTTCAAATGAACAAAACAATTTGCCTACTATTTAAGTTATCGAGGCATAATGAAGCGCACCAAAAAAAATCGGGGCAAATTGCAACGGAATTTAAAAATTAGATCTCTGTAAACTCATTTACAGACTCATTCAACTGAAGTCGTGATGGCACCCCAATTGCTTTTACTAACGATCAACAATGATCTACGGTGCTCACCCGGATCTTGTTGCTATTAACACTCTATATTTATTTCTAGCATCCCTCCCCTCAAGGTTGGCGAGTTTTTGCACTCCCAGCCTTTCTTAAAATTTCTCTCAAAACTATTTTCGCAAAATATAATGAGAGAAATTTCTCTTTTCTATTTACGGACAACAGACACACTACGGAAACTCGGCAAGGTTATTGCTTTATCAAATTTCGAGTTCTTAAAAGCAGGAGGAGATTAATGAATAAATTTAGTACCGTATTTGGAGTTTATAAAACTCGCAATGAAACGCAAGATACCGTGGATGCTCTGGCCGATGAAGGATTTGACACTTCCGAAATTTCCATTCTGTTTCCAGAAAATGCCTGCCCTCAAAACAATCTCGTAACGACAAGTGCTAATTTACTTAAGAGTCAGACGATAAATCAGGTTCTAGATCTTTTGACTGATGCACGCACGCTGCACATTCCTGGCTATGGCCCCTTGATCGGCGCTGGCCCTGCCATGGCCTTTCTAAACGTAACAACACATGGTGATGCCGGTTGGTTATCACAACCTCTGATGGAACGAGGGGTCCCTGAATATGAAGCCATTCGCTATGAAAACAATGTCGATGAAGGCGGGTTTTTATTGGCGGCAGATTGCCCGAGTTTTGAGCGACAACAATTGGCCCAGAATATTTTCGCCAGAAAAGGCGCTCGTTATATCGCATTCACTGCTGACATAAATTTGGATGAAGAAACTATGGGAATGTGGACGATTCCCCACGCCATAGAACCACACATTCCAACTCCTTCGACATAGCAAAATCAAAAAAAGCTCCGTTTCAGGAAAACCGAAACGGAGCACATGCAAGAATCAAATTATAATGAGGGTTGTTGCTTTGAAGCCGAAGGAACACTGAAAAACGATTTCACGTTTTTCAAGTACGGCCCCATGGTTGCTTTTACTCGATCAAACCAGGTTTGACATAGAACGCCGTTAATGATGACCACGTCACAGTTCCCATTCAAACACCCGCCTTCGTTTTCCCAAGTGTTGATTTGAAATTCCGTTGGAACTCGAAAGGAATGTGGAAAAAATCTCTGCCTCAAACTATTTCTATTTGATGTATTAATCTTTTTCATATGTACCTCCTTATACCACTTTTTTATTAGCTGCGATGTCATGCGCTCTATATAATTTCAAAATATCAATAGCACGTTGTTTCCATTTCGAATTATCAACGAGGATAGCAACAAGCATAGTGCCACCACGAATAGATTTTTCGCATAGGCGAGCTACGTATTCAGGTACTCCGAGTCCTGTGATGCCACCCGTTGTCGCACCCGTAAAAACACCGGCACCCATTGTTACTGCTAACACCATCCACGGTGCACGCTCTACAACAAGTTCAGCGTCAGGTACGCGAACCCATCCATTAAGCGCAGCCCAACCATATAAAGCACCCAAGACAAGACCGGATACGCCACCAACAACAGCGTATTTATAAGACATAGTTTCTTTTGCGAACACAAGTTCAGCTCGTCCATCTGTCACCGGCATCACTACAGACACGTCAGATTTTCTAAAGCCTCGATTTTCCAAAGCCTGAACTATATGATCTAAATCTGATTTGGTTTTCAAAATGGCAGTGACGGCTTCCCCTGTTTTTGCAATTTGCACGTTGTGTGCTGCTTTGTCGTCAGTCATATTATCCTCCAAAAGTTTTTGCCTTTATTTAAAAGAATAGGAAATGCAAGCCGAGCGCCATAGCTGAATATCTTTTAATTTAGCGAACGCATTTTCATTTCGTTTTCATCAAACTACTCGGGGCAGAATTATGAATTGAGATAGGCAAAATTCCACAATTGTGTATGTTAACTTCTAACTCTGTGTCGAATGCCATATTGTCTCGTTTTCCCCCAGTGTGGACGCGTGACACAATCCTCCGGGGAATATTGGTACGGATGTTGCTCTTTAAAATGAGTACGTCGACAGAAGAATGAGAGAAACCGGGGCAAAAAGGCAAAGTAAAATGTCTATTCCAAGGATAGTTTTCTCTATGACGCTTCGGCAAGTTGCTAATAATTAAGATTTTTTTCAAATTCAAATACAGCGACAAAAACTGTAGTCTTTCTTTGAATTGGTCAAAAATTTACAAGTAATACTAACCTAATGGGGCAAAAAGCAACATTCCATTGTGGCAAAACGCCTCATGTGATAGAAAACAGGTTACAGATAAAGGGGATGAATAAGATGAAAGCTCGAATCGCACTAATAGACGATGACCGAGATACGTTAAAACTTTTAAGCAACTTCTTTGAAAACTTAGATTACACGACATTTTTGTACGAAGATGCTCTTAAAGCCTTTGAGGACATCTCGAATGCAAAATTAAACTGTGACGTTATTGTTACTGATTTTAGTTTGCCGAACATTTCAGGGATTGAATTCACTAAACGAATGAAGTCTTTAGGAAATCAAATTCCTATTATATTGATAACTGCCAATAGAAAAGTGGAAGTAGCCGTTGAAGCGATTCACGCCGGTGCCTATGATTTCGTAGTTAAACCAATCCATTTTCCTCAATTGTTAGTTTCTGTCGAGCGTGCATTACATCTAGCTCGCGTTGAACAAGATAATCAGACTCTTAAAACCGTAGTTAAACTCCAAGAAGGTACTACTAGCCTTGAAGGCGTTATTGGCAAAAGCCCGGGCATCAAACACGCATTGGATTTAGCTCGTCGAGTATCACAATCTAGCTCGAATGTTTTAATTTCTGGTGAAAGCGGAACAGGTAAAGAAATTATCGCTAAGACGATTCACATTCTGGGTCCTCGCAAAAAATTTCCTTTTATCGCCATCAACTGCGCTTCGATTCCAGAAAACTTATTAGAATCAGAACTATTTGGTCATGCTAAAGGTTCTTTCACTGGCGCCTCTGAAAAGAAAGTTGGCTTATTTGAAGAAGCCGATGCCGGGACACTATTCTTAGATGAAATCGGAGATTTGAACTTATCACTTCAAGCCAAATTACTTCGCGTTCTACAAGAACGTAAGATTAAACGCATTGGTGAAAATCAATACCGTCCGATTCGTGCTCGCATTGTTTGTGCGACTCATAAAAATTTACGTGAAGAAGTCGAAAAGAAAAACTTCCGTGAAGATTTATTTTTCCGCTTGAATGTAATTCCAATATGGATTCCACCTTTAAGAGAACGTAAAGAAGATATTATCCCATTGGCGGAGTTCTTTTTAAACAAATTCTCCGCACTTAATAACATCCGTGGCAAGTTCTTCAGTAATGATTGTTTGGAAGCATTAATCAAACACCCTTGGAAAGGAAATGTTCGCGAACTTGAGAACTCAATCGAACGCGCATTAGTTTTGGCGGAAAAAGATCGAATTGAATCAGACGATGTCATTCCGATAGATCAGGCCGACACTCGTGAAACTAGCACAGAAAATGCATTCGATTTTAGCAGAATTTCACAATCCCGTTTGTTATCAGTGGAAGAGTTGATCAATAAATATATTAGCTATGCTCTTGAGATCAATCAGGGCGTAAAAGAAAAAACAGCGAAAGATTTGCAGATCGACAGAAAGACGCTTTACAGACGACTTAAAGAAATGGAACATTGATTCCATTTTTCCAGCTTACACAGGAGATTAAAATGTCTTTTAGTAATCAAGTACCTCATGAAATGAAAGTTGTTTACATTCAACGTCGTCTATCAGATTTTGCTGAATGTAGCAAAGCCATCGCAACCGGTGACTATTCTTTTTTAGAAAAAGTTGGTCATCAAGTAAAAGGCAACGCAGAATCTTTTGGATTCGATGCTTTGTCTCCTATCGGAATCGCCCTTGAAACAGCGGCGAAAGAAAAGAATATAGAAGAGATCAAAAAAGCTGTCCACGACTTTGGTACAGCAGTTGCAAACATACAGAAGACAGAACTGTAGGGAATAGTTCCCCCGCCTTGGGGTGTCCTGTCCCAAATGTTCTGTTTTTTACTATTATTCCGCCTGAAATTACACCTTACGAGTATTGGTACGCCCTTTGCTGTGCTAGTTAAGCGAAACTAGAAAAAAATAACAAAGAGCAAAATCATTATCACTAATAAATTAGGGGGAAATAGTTATGGCAACACCAGCAGAACAGCATATCTACAATAAAGAACTTTTCGAATCACCAATATTCCAAGCAACATACAAAAAAATGTTTGGCCGCAGACAATCCATTGCAGGAAAAGTTAAACGCATCTTGCTTATCGAAGACGACGTCGACATGAGCGAAGTTATTCAATTAAGACTTAAAAAAATGTATTCTTGCCGAGTTGACATAGCGTCAGACCCTTTTGAAGCCATGAATAAAATGGTTGAAGGTTATTACGATTTAATTATTTTAGATTGGAATTTGCCAGTACTTAACGGTGAAGAAACATTACTTCGTGCCGATCAAGCTATGGCCTACGAACCGGGATTACCGATCGAATGGGATAAAAACGAAGTTCCCGTCGTAGTTTTCTCTTCAACAGCGCAAGAAGATTGCAAACTAAGAAAAACAAAACATTTCAATTATGTTGGTCACATTTCTAAAGCTCAACCTTTAAATAAAATCTTAACTACGATCGCCGATTTCATTCAAAGAAAAACTGGGGGATTTCGAGCGGTATAAGCTACAGTTCAACAGGGAATAATGTCAGATATGAACCATTGGAAGAAACATCGATTTTTATCTTATTAGCTAGATATTTGCTGGTTGTGGAATTATGCCCCGGCAAAACGGAAAAAAATAAAATTTGTGGCCTGTCGAAATAAATTTCTGTTTACTCAAAAGATAGCACAAAATAAGTATTTTTGGAGGATCTATGCAGAAATCGAGAAAGAAGAAAATTTCGGTAAAACATTTCACACTAGATCCGCATGCTAACGAATCGGTAAGTGTTCCACTGACTAAAGAAAAAGAGTCCTAAAATGAAACCCTCCCCGGTTGATATTCTATTAGTTGATGATCGCATGGACAGCTTGATAGTAATGGAAGCCGCGCTGCGAGACATACCGAATCTGAATTTGGTACTAGCTCAATCCGGAGCAGAAGCCCTTGATCAACTCGACAAATATAACTTTGCCGTAATTTTACTTGATGTGCAGATGCCTGAGATGGATGGTTTTGAAACCGCTCAACACATACGCAATGATTATAAAAGCAACAAAGACACCCCGATCATCTTCGTTACGGCCATTTGCCCTGATGATAGATATATTTTCCGTTGTTATGAAGTCGGCGCCGTCGATTACATATTTAAACCCTTTGAACCGTACGTTTTGCGATCAAAAGTAAAAATATTTGTAGATTTGTTTTTAAAGAGCCAAAAATTACAACAACAGGCGATTAGCATCAGCGAAAGCGAGCGACGCGAAAAACATTTCAAACTTACAGAGTTAGAAGTTGATATTTTGCGCCAATATCGCAAATTAGCGGACTCGATTCCTCACATTGTTTGGAAAGCACGTGCTGAAGGCACTGTCTATTATTTCAATCATGTTTGGTATCGTTACACGGGATTAACTGAAGGTGAAAGTATCGGATCGTCTTGGCAAGGCGCCATTCACCCCGATGACCTGGGGCGATTTCTACTAAATTGGATGCGTTCGATGGGAACTCTGAAAGCATTCGAAATCGAAGTGCGCATTCGCCGACGTGACGGACAATGGCGCTGGCACTGGATTATTGCGGTACCTGATTCAAAAGCTAACGAGGTGCTCTCTTGGGTGGGAACCTGCACAGATATACATGATAGAAAAATCGGCGAAGAAAAATTAGTAGTGGCGCAAAAGCAGGCCGTATCAGCCAATATGGCCAAAATCTATTTCTTAGCAAATATGAGCCATGAAATCAGAACTCCGATGAGTGCTATCCTTGGTTTTACAGAATTACTTTTGAATCCAAAGCAAAATGAAATCGAACGCCAGCATGCTATTTCAACTATTCATAGAAATGGAAAACAACTTCTAAATGTGATTGACGAAATTTTAGATATCTCAAAAATTGAGGCCGGTCGACTAGAGGTCGAAATTATCGAATTTAATCTGACCGAATTGCTATACGATATCAAATCACTACTGGCGATTAAAACTGAAGAAAAACATTTAGAACTGAAATTTATTTTAGAAACGCATATCCCAGAACGAATTCAATCCGACCCGACTCGTATTCGCCAAATTCTGACTAATATTGTTAGCAATGCCATAAAGTTCACCGAAAAAGGTGCCGTGCAGGTTCGCGTTCGCTGGCATGGTGAACTATGGACTGACGACGGAGTTCTTGAAATTAAAGTTGAAGACACTGGCGTCGGAATTAAAGCCGATCAAGTAGAGCGTCTTTTTCAACCATTCGCCCAGGTCGACAGTTCAACGACTCGCCTGTTTGGTGGAACTGGCTTAGGATTAGCGCTATCACAAAAGTTAGCTCAGGCTTTAGGCGGCAACGTTACTCTGGAATCGACTCAATCTGATTTTGGGAGCACATTCAAAATTCAAATCAAAGCGCAACCTGTAACGTACTGTAATTGGGTCAATGGATTTAAGTCTATCGATCTATATCGCGAAGAGACGCCCTTCGAGGCCTTAGAGGTGAATGAAAACTCATTAAAAGGATTTAAAATTCTTTTTGTCGAAGATGCTCCAGATAACCAAATGGTCATCGGCATGTTCTTGACATCTGCTGGAGCCAAAGTTGAATTCGCTGACAATGGCTATGAAGGAATTAGCAAAGCCTCAGACGATAATTACGATATTATTCTGATGGATATCCAAATGCCTAAAATGGATGGCTACGAAGCAACACGTATTCTTCGTAGAAAGGGATTCGAGATTCCTATTGTCGCACTGACAGCCCATGCATTGATTGAAGAACGCACACTTTGCCTAAATGCGGGATGTACAGAGCACTTTACCAAACCCGTAAACAGTGAGAAGCTAATTAGTTTAGTAGCTCGTCTTGTTCAAAATAAAAAAAACGTCATACAATCCCACAATTCAAGTATTTAAGTCTTCAAAAAACGAAGTCAGATATTTTTTTATCAATGACGGCTTAATTGGCTTTTCCATAAATTCAAGTGATGTTTGAGCTGACGTTTCTGCTTTAGATACGACCTCTTGATACTGAGGAAAGTTCATACTCGACATCATTAGGCATTTTGTTTTCGGATATAAACTAACTATGTGGTGGCACAAATCAAGGCCGTTACTACTGCCTTCTAAGTAATAATCAGAGATAACTAAGTCGCATAGACTATGTTTAAGAATTTCCACTGCGGCTTCGACCGAAGTGCATGTAATAATCGATATATCTCGACTATACTCCTTAACGGCATTTTCAATAATCATCAGGCTGAATTCGTCATCTTCCACAATTAGGACATTGCCTTTGGATTTCATTCTAATCATATCCATGTAGTATTCCATGTACTGATTAAATTCTTCATTTACCCCACTCACTTCTTCACTAATAAGTTGGGGAGCACCACCATTGCCCGCATTCCCTTGCGTTTCGGCTTTTGGTGGTTCTGGACTTCTATGTATAAAGTTTATAACCGACATATTGTCCTTCCTTAATAAGATGATTCCGTCCAAAAAAAATCCTTTCCTTCATGTTTTTGTGGCATAATACGCCCCTCCATGAGCTTCTACTTATAGATTAGAAAGCAATTCAAGGACCATCAGGCTCTGATCAGTTAATGATCATCTGTGAAATTTTCGGGGCAATAAGTCTATAACGTGGTGATTAATTCGCCGCGAGTTTTAGTGTATTGATCTATAACTTTTGTTAATAGATGCCGATCTATAGGTTTACTTAGGTGATCTACAAATCCACTTTCTAAACATCGCACACGTTCTTCTTTCATTGCGTGCGCGGTCAGTGCAATAATTGGTTTCATATATCCAAATTGTTTCAATTCCTGTACAGCACCATAGCCGTCTAGTACCGGCATCTGCAAATCCATCAAAATTATATCGTAATTATTTTGTTTCGCTTTATCGACGCCTTCACGGCCGTTGTTGGCTGTATCTATTTTCGCGCCGGTCGATCTCAAAAGATGAGTTACAATCAACTGATTATCTAAACTGTCATCGACCAAAAGAATTTTCACACGACTAAAATCCACTGTAATTCCAATATCAGGTGCGGCATTCAAGCGTCTTGTTTCAAAATTTTGAAATATAACTTTTTTCAAATCGCCTGGATCAATCGTAATACTGAAAGTACTGCCTTCATCGGGACTGCTAGCTAGCAATTCGACATCTCCGCCTAAACTGTTGGCCAGTTTTCTCGAAAGAACTAATCCTAATCCCGTCCCACCATACTTGCGAGTCGTCGATACATCTTCCTGACTAAATGGTTCAAATAATTTTTTTGCATGTCCAGGTTTGATTCCTTCCCCTGTGTCCTTAATAAGGAATCTTAATTTAGGTGCACCAGAATTTTCAGAAACAAGACTGATCTTAATATCCACAGATCCTTGCTGTGTAAACTTGATCGCATTTCCAACGATATTAAGTAAAATTTGTCGTAGCCGAAGTGGATCTGTGACAATAACATCGGGAATGGCCCCATCCGCAGTTACCGTTAAGCGGATACCTTTTTCTGTAGCTTTTAAATTTAGAAGCGATTTTATTTCGCTTACGACTTCGTCAAAATGAACGGCCACACGTTCGATATCTAATTTCCCAGCTTCAACCTTAGATAAATCCAAAATATCATTTATGATATTCGACAGTAAAAATCCATTCCGTCTAATAACTTCAGCCCCGCGAACGCGTTCTTCTCCTTTTAACTCTTGCCCAAGTAACAATTCAGAAAAACTTAAAATCGCTCCTAATGGTGTTCTTATTTCGTGGCTCATATTCGCAAGGAACGCACTTTTCGTCGAGCTAGCAACATCGGCTTGCTCTTTGGCATTCTTCAATTCACTTTCAATTTCTTTGTATTTCGTGACATCATTCGCAACCAGAATGAAACTAGTTACTTTGCCAGTCATATCTTTTTCTGGAACAAATGTTATGTTGAGGAAAGTTTCAAATGGAGTGCTCTCGCCCACGTTCTCGCTACGTTCAAAGGATACCGTCTCTCCATTCAAAGCTCTCTTTATATACCCATCCAGTAGGCAGTAGCGCTCGCTACCCACCGTCTGTTGAAGCGACTGACCTACTATATTGCGAGTGCTACTCTCGACCCACTCTGCAAACTTTTCGTTCGCGAAAATAATTTTCTCGTTGGTATCAATCTGAGCAATCAATACCGGTAAAGCGTTCGTCACAATTCTCATTTGATATTCACGATCTTGCAATTCGCTCGTGCGCGATTCAAAACGTTTTTCCAAGCTTTCATTCAATCGATACAATCGCTGTTCAGCATCTTTACGTTCGGCTTTAACAGATTCCACCAACAGGCGAAATTTTTCTTCACTGGCCCGTAGAACTCCTTCGCTCTGCTCTCGTATAATAGCATTGGCTTGTAGATCCGCGGCCATCCTATTCAGAGCCATTGCCACCTGACCCAACTCATCTTTAGAATTTACCGGCGCCAAACTAGAAAAGTTGCCACGGCCTATTTCCGCCGCCGTATCAACGAGATTTTTTAAGGTAGTGCTTAAGTTCCGACTAAATCGATATGTCAGATAAATCCCAGTGCCTTCAATTGTTGCGACCAGAAGCAGCAGAAAAGTTAATAAAAGATTTTCTAACCAGCGAGAGCCTGCCCCTAGAGCTTTTGAGAAATTTGTTTCTACAATAGTCAGATCACTATTTATTCTAGCAATATTATTTAAGATCTGAGCTTTCGCGCGCGGACGTTTTTTTTGAATAGATTGGTGTAGATCTTCTCCTGATTTTTTTAATTCCTCTAGCAGACGATCACCGCTGATCCAAGCTGTGATAGCATCATTGACGTAACTTATCCAATAGTACTTCGTCAGGAGATTAATCATCCCATCAACGTCTTTGGGATGATTGCCGCCCATTACGAAACCTTTGCGAACGACTTGCCGATCAAATTCCTTTCCTTTGGACATTTCTATCAATGCAATATGATCACCTTCATTTATGACCAAATTTTCTTTAAAATTGTCGTAATGTTTTTCATCACCACCAATGGCATATTGATAGAGTCCATGAATGGCGTCTTTTTGCGCCTTCGTCCATAAACCTTCACCCGCTATGAACGCACGCACTGCGGATAGTGTCGACATCGCAAACATTAATGTTAGCAATTCACTGGCTATTAACAATGCCATGACACCGACAATGCCGTATAACTTTTTGGTGACGGATAAGTTCTGCCACCATTCAGATATACCGCTGTATTTTTTTGCCGACATCTTGGCAACAGTAACCGCGTGAGACAGATATTTTAAAATTTTATTCCCATTTAATTTCATAGATATCATTCAGGATAAAACAAAGTTTTTACTCCTCACAAGGATTTAAAATAAAGATGAAAAAGCGGGGCAAAATTCCATAATGTGGGGCAGAAAATAGTAACATATTCGACTTTAAACGATCCATTTTCTATTAATGGATGGCCTTCTCATTGCAATGTTACTTTTGCGAATACAATGATTCTAGAGGAACAACAACACGGAGGTTTTATGTTTTTATCCTCACAGCTTGTAGAAGCTATTAAAGTAGACCACAAAAAATTAAGAGCCGAAATGAACCTTTTAAAAGAAACGGACATTTCGCAATTAGACAGACAACTTTGTTTTGGTCGTTTTTTGCCACTATTGATTTCTCACACTCAACGTGAAGAGAAAGTTGTGTACAGCTTTATGAAGGCCCAAGATGACGAAAACCTAAACTTCATGGCTTATGAAGGTCAAACTAAGCATGCAATTGTTGATCATTTAATTGAAGACATGCTATCCGAAAGCTTAACTAATCAAGAGTGGTCAGCGAGCGCCAAAGTTTTGGCTGATATTGTAGGGCAACATTTAGATGAAGAAGAAAACGAAGTATTCCCGTATTTAAAGCGCCATCTCGATTCCGACACGGATGCTGAACTTTGTTTACGTTATGAATCTCACTATCAAGACTCGGATACCATTGTATATGATGAGGAGTTCACATCTGAAGCTCCTCGCTGGAGTTGAGTCATGAGAACAAGCAAAATCCTACTCTGTGATGGCCTCTTGGCGTTAGCGATGATCTTTGCAATGAGTTCGTGTGAGCACGCGCTCAACACCCACAATGTAGTTAAGATCAGCATTCATAAAACTATGAAATAAAAAAAAATCAGGCGAGAGAGCTTTTAACTCTCTCGCTTATGATGACCAACTTACTCGCGCGGTCCAAATTTATCCAAAAAACCTAACAATTCTTCCTTCTGTTGAGCTACAAAACCGGCGAATTTCTGCCAAAAATGCCCCGGATGGCAGCGTTATTTTTGATTTGGAATTTAGTTCGCAGTTTTAATTGCTCTCACCGCGTTCATTGTCTACACTCAGGCCACAAATTTTAGGAGTGAACAATGAACACAATTGAAATCGGAATCAACGAAGCAGATCGAAAAAAAATCGTAGATGGCTTATCAAAACTTTTAGCAGATAGCTATATTCTGTACCTTAAAACTCATAACTTTCATTGGAATGTTGAAGGCCCTATGTTCAACACTCTTCATTTAATGTTTATGGATCAATACACTGAACTTTGGAATGCATTAGATCTAGTGGCTGAACGCATTCGCGCCCTGGGCAGCTACGCACCTGGTTCTTACAAAAAATTCGCGCAGCTTTCATCTATTCCTGAAGCTGACGAACATGTTCCCGCAAAAGAAATGATTAAACAATTACTTCATGGTCATGAAACAGTAGCAAAAACTGTTCGCACCATTTTTCCAGTTGCTGAAGCTGGCAGTGATGAAGCGACTTTGGATCTATTAACTCAACGTCTACAAATTCATGAAAAAACAGCTTGGATGTTACGTTCAATGTTGGCGGAGAAATAATTTATGAAAATTATTTTTGCTTTAGCTCTATTACTATCTTTATCTGCGGGTGCTGCAGAAATGGACACTGTTAATTCTGTGCACTGAAGCAGGAACTTTTAACCAACGATTTTTAACTTTTTCCTAATTATTCATTAATTCTTTGATACCGCTTTTTAGTTTATCTGAAATAGGTACAGGTTTAAATGAAACCCCGCGCGATAATTCTTTAATAATATACTCTAATGCCTGTATCCGGGCTTCTTCTTTTTCATCGTTGTCGACGACATGCCATTTTGCGTTTTTCTTGGATGTTTTAGATACCATTTGTTTGTACAATTTTTCGTACTCATCCCACTTATTGCGATTACGAATATCATCGTACGTTAGCTTCCAGTTTTTCTCTATGTTTTCTACCCGATCAATCAGTCGTCGTGATTGCTCTTTTTTACTGACTTTTAGTAAGATTTTAATGACTCGCACATTGTCGTCAGTCATCCAACGTTCAAACTCATTAATTTCTTGATATGCCCGTGAGACAGTTTTTCCTTTGCTAATGCCTTCAATGCTTTCGACAAGCACGCGTCCATACCAGGAACGATCGAATACAGCGATTTCTCCAGGCCCAGGTAACTTGGACCAGAACCGCCACATATAGTGCATATCTTTTTCAATGGCATTGGGAGCACCGATTGGCCACACCTTAAGCGCACGAGGATCAACCGACCATGCTAGTCTGCGAATTAATCCGCCTTTGCCAGCGGCGTCTACGCCTTCCAAAACAAGAATCGCCTTTAGTTTATTTTGTATGTAAGTCTGCTGAACCAGCTGCAGCTTTAAACTGAGCTGTTTCATCTTTTCTTCGATTCTATTAGAGTCGCTCACTTTTGGTCCTCCACGAGCAAGGCTGTCCATTGATTATGCTTACTGTCTCTAATTTTCCAAATAAAAGCATCCAAAATATAATGAGTCCCTTGAGGCACCGCTAGAAGTGGAACTAAATAGGACAACAGGACCGGACTTACCTCAAATAATTGACTTCGATGCAAGAAAAACACAGACAGATGTTCTTTCCAAACCAGGCTCGCCCACAAAAATTCCTCTACGTACGCTAGCAAAACCAAACTACCCAGAAAAATGAGAAAACTACGTCGTTTTAAAAAAGATAATTCATAGCTTTCCTGATTGCGTCCTTTATACACCCAAATCAGTGCCAGGTAAGGCACACCGTGCGCGACTACATTTGTAAGTGTGAAAATAATGTCATTGTTGAAATAGACGATGCCGATATACCAAACGAGCAGGGTCCCTGTGTATATTCCATTCTTCGCCCAATTAAAAAATTTGAGACGATAAGTTTGTACGCATTCAGAAATAAAATATCCCGTGACCAGAAACGCTAACAAACTTGATAAGGCCACTACTAAATCGTCCGATGGAAAATAGAAAAAATCTTTGTCGATGAACCAATTAAACTCTTTCGGCCCAGAAAAATGCCAAATCAAAACCGGAACTACCGTCACATAATATATCCCATACTGATTGAAGATCTTTGTCAGCAGTGATGCCACTTCCGTTTTCCCCGAGTAAATCCTAAAAAATCCATACTGTTGCCGGATAAAGTGAAATACGGCTAGGTACGCTAGTCCCCGCCAAAACAATACCGAGCTAATTGAATACAACAAAACCCCTAGAAACCAAACGCCAAAGGGAACGAGCCAAAGAAAGGTTGAAAACAATTTCTTCTCATTTTTATCTAGGTACACTCGAAAGATAGTGGAATACACATGAGCCACATCTACGCAGACAACCAATGCGAACCAAACCCAAATCGGCATCAAATGGATATCTTTAACCATCGGATAAATACATAGTGCAAATGCCACTGCGAAAAAATGGGGACCGATAATCCAAATCGAATCAAATTTTTTATTTCTGATCCAAATCTGATTAGCCATTTTTTATTACTTCCTGAGCCACCTTGTGTCCCCAGTAGTGCGCTTCTTCAAATAGTGACATACCCGAATTATCGGTATGAGCAAAATAGATGTTCTGTTTCTTTTTAGCTTTCCACGGCTGCTGGAACACAGAATGTATTCGACCCACACGAGGACCAATCATCGCGTGTCCATATATTTTTATATCCATAGATTGAATAGACGAGGCCACGCCGGGATGCATAGCTTCGAGTTCGGCTTCCACTTGCGGGGCCCAGTCGTCCCATCCTAGTCCAGAAATTTTCTTTCTGATTTCCGTCGCCGTTAGATCCTTATCATACAGAGGCCAATACAAAGTCAGGACTGTGGTTCCGTCAAACCGTCCCCGTAATTCCTGATGACGAGCATGCACGTAGCCTAGGCTGCTGGAATTAAATCGAACATTGTCCCAATGCAGATTTTGAAACTCTTCTGGTTTTAGTTTCACCGTAACATTAGCAATCACCCAGCTGTAATAGTCATCACTAGAAACATTCGGTAGATTCTTTTTATCATCAAACAAGTAGGGAGCTAAAAATTGTGGTCCAGAATAAATGAGTTGTTCGGATTCACATTCGGCGAGTTCTTTGGTATCAAAATTAAAAACTCGCGATCTAACACGACCATTTTCAAGAGGCTGAATTTTCATCACAGCATGATTAGTTTGAAAATGATCTTTTAGATATTCGGTTAATTTCTGCAGTATCCAGCCGTTGCCTTCCGGCCACGTCATAATTTTATGGTCATCATACTCGCCCAGCGGTCGACGCGAACAGAAATAATGTAATCCGCCCCACGCAGACACCGTATCAGTCCCCATCCCATAATCATCTAATGTGCAGTAATTCATGTACCAACTGACGACATTGGACGCAAAACCCTGCTCTTTTAAAAAACCAGTAAATGTAACGTCATCGAGCTTTAAAAACTTTGGATCTTGGCTGGACTCCATCAACGGAATATTAAATACGAATTTACCGTCACTGCCCTTTTTAAATTTGTAATCATTAACTAAATCGTGAAATCGTTTAAGCTGATCTTCATCGTCTTTAGTGATACCTTTCATCGGCAGAATACTTTCTTGCCATTCGCCTTTGATAAACAGTCTCTCTTGAGGATCTTGACAAAGAAATTCTTCGTTGAACTCCAGAACGCCGTTCGGCGATTTGCTAAACGCGAGCCCCATATCTTTGAAGAATTCCAACAGCTGTCTGTTTTCGGCATTAGGCAAAGGAATGTAGTGCGCGCCCCAAGGAAACTTAGAAACTTCATTTTGTCCGTACAATGAGTTGCCGCCGGCAATCGAGCTCATTTCCAAAATTTTAAAATTATCAAACCCAGCGTGTTTTAAATAATATCCCGTCAGCAAACCTGTCATACCGCCGCCAACAATTAATGTTGGGATTTTAATCGAAGCTGTTGGCGTTTGCTTAAACGCTTCGCGCAGTTGATGGCCACGATCAGATTGATTCACCCATTGCCCAGTGTAACCAATGGTGTGTTTATTGAATTTCTTAAACTGCTTAACACCATAGATTCCGCCGAAGAACACGGATGAGGTAATTAGGCCATATTTAAGAAATTCACGACGATCAGTTTTCATGATGACTGAATGGTTCCCATTCTTGCTCAAAGGTACGAACTAGAATTTGATTATTTAGGCGATTTACTTCTTTAGAATCACCAATCAAGTCTTTACTAAATTGAAATAAATAAGGAACCATTTCTGTGCTGATAAATTGTAGACCGGCGGGCAAAGCCAAATTGGTTTCAGATGTTTCCATCGGTGCCTTAGCTGCCAACACATAACCCCACTCACCAAACGAAGGGACATAAACGTGGTATGGCTTTGTGTACAGAGCGACATCATTCAATGTATTTACAATAATCTGAAATGAATTCTTCGCCACATAAGGCGATGTGCTTTGAACGGCAATCAAACCATCCGCATCGATCGTCGAAGTTAGATAGCCATAGAACGTTTTAGAATATAGCTTACCTAAAGCAAATTGAGACGGATCTGGAAAATCCACGATTACGAAATCAAATAGATCTTTATTATTTTTCACCCAAACAAACGCATCTTCGTTTAGCACTTCAACTTTGGGATCATTCAAAGAATTTTTATTTAATTCAGTCAGAATGGAATTCGTTTTAAACAAATCAGTCATCTGCGAATCCAAATCCACCAACAGGATTTTTTGAACCGACGGGTATTTCAAAACTTCCCTAACAGCAAGTCCATCACCACCACCCAAGATTAAAACTTTTTTCGGTGATTGCAGGCGCGAAAGACCCACGTGTACCAAGCTTTCATGATAACGATATTCATCGCGAGAGCTAAACTGTAAATTACCGTTCAAAAACAATTTCATTTCACCCGAAGTTTGAGTCAGTACAATTTTCTGATAGGCCGTCGTTTTCTTAAAGACGATGCGTTCGCGATAGTTTTGCACTTCAAGGAAACTAACCAGCTTCTCTGAATAACCAAACGCAAGAACCAACAACACTAACGTAGCAATGGCTTTGAATCGTAAAAACCCTTCGGATTTAATTTCCGTTTTAAAAACGATAATTGTAACTAACGCCACGGATACGTTGAAAATTCCAAATAGTAATGACGAACGCACTAACCCTAAATGAGGCACTAGTAGCAATGGAAAGGAAATCGATGCTAGCAATGCCCCGATATAGTCATACGTAAAGATTTTTGAAACTAGATCTTTAAATTCAAATCGATCTTTAAGAATTCGCATCAGCAATGGAATTTCTAATCCCACAAAGCAGCCGATGATAAAAATAACCGAGTACAGAATAAATCGAAACGAAACCACATATTCATACGACAAAAACAAAAACGCCGCCGAAAAACCACCGATAAGACCAATGATCATTTCGATTTCAATGAAGACATTTAATAAATTACGTGTGAAAAATTTTGAAAAGTACGAGCCCACACCCATTGCAAACAAATAGGTTCCAATAATGGTTGAAAACTGAGTGACTGAATCCCCTAGCAAATAACTGGCTAACGCGCCGGTAATCAGTTCGTACACGAGGCCACATGTGGCCACCACAAATACGGAAAATAACAATAGGTAGGTCATAGTCTCTTCTTTTTAGCTGTGAATCGCGCTAGCAATAATTTGTGCTATCGCCAGAGCCATTGCACCTGCTGTGATCGCCAAAGCTATGTTTTTTTCTTCAACAACTTCTTTCCATAAATTTCCCGGCGTCATTTTGTCGAATACAAAAAATGAGAAAATCAAAATGACTATCCCTAAAACCGAAAAAACTAATGCGTTTACGATGTACTTAATGTTGATTAATACTTCCATATTATTAGGCGCGTCCATAGGTGCTCTCCATTATTTATGCTGAAATGTTTTTCCAGCCGGTTGAAAACTTTTTCCTGAAGCAAAATCGTAATAACTGATTCCCACATAACTAATGTAGGAATAAATCAATACAACTAAAAATCCGTAAACTAAATACCCTTTAATCATCGTGTTGACTCCAAAACGGTGAATAATCACTTTGTGACCAACGAGTTTTCTCGAAACTCTTGGCGCGCATGAAATAATACATTGGATAAATCGCCATCATGAAAATCGCGAAGAAGAAATTACCCCAAGCCACATTTCCTTCGGTAATTCGAACGGTCAGATTCGTTGGCGCGCCTGATCCAGAATCCGTAGTGATATTTAAGTGGTATTTGCCTTTAGGCAACTTAGCAATACGGCGCTCACTTTTCTGCGAACCTTCGGTCCACGCTCCATCAGAATCGCTACCCAAATAGTACTCAACACCCTGATCAAATTCGTACTCTTCGCCAGATTCTTCTTCGACCGCCTCGATCACGGCTTCAAACCAATCATTAGAAACCAGTGCTGAAATTTCTGATTCGATGTAGCCCGCTTTCTCGCCGATCTCAAAAGTCTGCGTTGTTATTTTATAACCTTTTGAATTTGGAACTGAGTAAGTCAGGTTCAGAGCATCCGATCGATACACAGCAACAACAAATCCGAACTGAACCAAGAATAAAGCACACATCAAATAGCTGACGTACATAGTAAGTTTCTTGTCTTCATTGTGCGACGATGGCTGATGGGGCGCCACCCCCATATCCAGAGGCATTAGGCCTTTTAATTTAAATGCTGTTTCAATATCCCCTTTGGGAATATATTCTGCAAGTGACCAAATCTCTTCGTCGGAATCTTTTTCTAAAGACAACATTTCTGGTGGATTTATATAATCACTGGACTCAACTAATTCATTGGCTTTCACGCGCCAATAAAATTCACCGAGTACAAATAGAGTCTTAATTTTGACTTTGTTAAATAGGCTGTAAGTTTTTCCAAGGTAACTAGCCGACCGCAGGATCGAATCGACTTTAGGTGCCGATTTCGTTTTTGTGACGTAACTCCAATGGCCATCCATACATACTAAAAATCGATAGCCAACATAGGGATTGAATAGCAAGTACTCGCTCCATTTATAAACTTCGGTTTTATCACTGCGCAAAAGGAAACCAATAACGTCCCAATCATGACCGCGAAATTTAAATCGTTGTCCTAACGAAATAATAGGCTTAGCCAGTAGTTGTTGATTGCGAACTAATATCGAAACGGATGTATTATCATTTGAAATAACCGTCAGGCAAGACGGACACACGAAGCTGAGTGAGGTGTCCGAGTATTTTATGGAAACGCTGCCTCCACATGATGGACACGTGATAGCTTTTACCATCCCTTAACCTCTTTCAAATTTTGAAATTTGAAATCTTCAAAATCTAAAACTTGTCCGTAGTACAATAGCGTTTTATCAGAACCAAATTCAATCGTCATTTTGGCATCGTCCGTCGAGGATAATTCCGCCACGGTTCGCTGCCGGTTTTTATCGGGAGCCCAAGGCAGCTGCCCAAGAAAGTGAGTCATCTGTGCTGTTCGTATATCTATAGCTTTAAATGCATCTGCATTTTTAACTAATGACGAAGACCATTTCCCTAGTAGCTTCTCGACTTCACTCGGAACAGCCACGGTTGCGCCAACTTGAAATTCGGAAGCAGACTGTCTAGGAAGCTCTACGGGCTCGAACAAAAATTGATATTCACCTTGCGCTTGAGCGAGCCAGGCATACCGAGAATCCCGTGTTGGGCTATCTAATTCCAAAAACCACTCTTGCCAAAAACCTTCGTGATGATTCAGTCTAACGCCGCCTTTGATAGAAAATCCTGTTTTTTTAAAAACACCGCGCGTGCCGACCTGCAGAGGATTCAAATCATCTTGCAATATTGCTTCTTTTCCCAGCAATTCTAAATTTAAATCATGGCGAACAACTAAAGAATTACAGAACTCGCAGACAGTAGAAACTGCATACGCCGTCGTAAACTTAAGCCCGGCACCACATTGAGGACACAGAAAATCTTTCATTGCTTCTCATTCAATTAGCGATTCTTTGAAGTGTCAAAATAAATTACGTTAAATTTAAGATTCCCAAATTGGCGCCCGGGAACCGCGCTATCTTTAAAAAACGGTCAATCCGTGATAATCTAAAAACGGTTCATAGAATTTGAACCTAGGCCGCTAGGATGCAGCCCTAATACAGTATGTAAGCGGAAGTAAAAAAAACAGAATTTGAAGGAGTAGATTCGATGTTTTCATTAAACCGCTTATTCGTATTTTCGATATTCGCACTTTCAACGATTACACTCACGACATCCTGCAAATTAATTAATGACGATTCGATAACGGAATCTGTAACGCAATCACCTGGTGATTCTGTTCCCGTCGTTGATTTCTCTGTTGTTGAAGATAATGGGCCAACGACGCCGCCCAATGATGACCCTGGGACTTTGCCTCCGCCCGTTCTAAATCCCGGCGATGTTCAATTTGAAGAAGGTTTTTCCATCAACAATGACGCACTTTACACAAATCAATCATTTGTGGATCTAACATTTAGAACTTTAGCTCCGTCTAAAATTAAAATTGGAAAGACCTTAAACTGCGCCGATGGCCAATGGGAAAATTACGTAGATCAAAAACGCATTAGCCTACTTGAGTTCAATACATCGGTAACTTATTCCGTTATGTTTCAAGATTGGGAAGGTGGCCGATCAACATGTTATCGCAAATCTATCATCCACGATGATGTTGGCCCAGACGTTGTATTTCAAACCTATCCGGCAGCCGGTATTGAAGTCGGTGTCGCCGCTGATATTTCATTCTATGTTCGTGATGACCGATCGGAAACTGTATCGGTTAACTGTTCATTAAATGGTATTACGAAATCGTGCTTCTACGGGAACAACAAAGTATCCCTGCCTCAATTACCAGTGGGTGCCTACACATTCACCGTAACGGCTAAAGATGACTTACAAAATATCACCACACGTTCTGTAACGTGGACTGTTCATAGCTTGTACAAAAACGTCGTTCAAAAAGTAACCGTTAATAATTACAAAAAAGTCGACGTGTTGTTTGTAATCGATAACTCAGGATCCATGGAGTACGAACAGCAGAGCATGGCTCAACGGACGTCGCAATTTCTGACGATCTTGCAAGGCTTAGACTATCAAATCGCGATCACAACGACAGATCCACGCACTATTAATTTAGGCGATGGCCGCTTGATTCCATTAACGGGTGGCAACGGTAAAAAAATTATCGATGCGTCGATGCAAGTGTCGACGGCGCAAAACCTATTGAGTCAAACATTACAGCGCCCGGAAACTGGCTCTGGCAATGAACAAGGAATCCGTTCCGTCTATCGCGCTATCGAACGCTACGGCGCTAACGAAAGTGATTTCCGATCGTTCTTCCGCGACGGTGCGCAGTTATCCGTCGTTCTGATTTCTGATGAAGATGAATCAGCGAATACGTCAAAAAATGATCCCACTAGTTTGCTAAGCTTGATTAACTCAACATGGAGCGGACAAAAACGTTTCAATTTTAACTCAATCATCACGCGCCCTGGAGATACTGGGTGTCGCAACACATATGGCTATTCCTACGGTGAACGCTACAAAACTATTTCCGATATGACCGGCGGAGTTCTTGGAAATGTGTGTGATATGGATTACACCGCGCAGGTATCAGGCATCGCCGATGAAATCAGACGTTTGCTTAAAACACTGACGTTGTCTTGCCAGCCTTTAATCCAATTCCCTATCGTAATCAAGAAGGATGGCGCTGTACTGTCTCAGTCGTATACTATCGAAGGACTGAACATTAAATTTACAAATGAACTAGATCCAGGAGCCTACGAAGTCGAGTATACGTGCTTAAAATAAAATGGTAAAAATCGCCTGTACCAAAGTGGTACGGGCGTTAACTAAATAGACCTAACTACTCAGAAATCAGGTATTCTGGTAAGGAAGTGGGGGCCCATGAAAGCACATAAAACCTGGTATACATTCCTAGCTATTTCTTTTTTCACAACAACGATGTTTTTTAATAACTGCGCTCCAAGCGGTGAAGAAGAGACAGCTACTGATTCATCAAATTCAGAACAAGCCGCAGAACTGGTTACTGATTTTAGCGGCAAGCTAAGTGGCAGTTTCACTCAAGTGTACGCGGACGGCAAAGCTTATGGTTACGCCTACGATTCAATGAACAAAACTAAAGTAATTAAGGTTATATTCTATGCCAATGGCCCTGTGGGTACAGGAACTTACGTCGGTGAAGTTATCGCGAAAGAAACTGGCGTGGGCGCTAGCGCTGGTCACTATTTTACATTCAAACTTCCTGCTGCCTTTGCCAACGGCACCCAACAAAAAATGTATGCCTATGGCCACGAAGCCAAGGCTGAATACCTAATAGCATTAAGTCCAAAAACCTATGTAGCTTACACACCTAAAGCTGAACCCTACTATAACGCTAACGTAGGACCCTTCATTGCTGCCAACTGTACTCGATGCCACACTTGGACCCACGCTAACCTATTTGGTGGGCCGTTGATGTCGCCGACGCCTTTCGCTGGCGGTACAGCTACAAGCAATAAACTTATCCGCAAAATGAGCGGCGCTGAAGGCCACACAGGCGGTGAATTCTGCAGTATGGGCAGTGGATTCTGCGCAACTCTGCAAGCATGGTGGGCTGCTGAGTTCCAATAGGAACTCTATATTTTTTTTCTGGCTCAGACATTGTCCTTGCTTAATTTCCCTTAAAACTTGATAAGTGTCCCATGGTTAACATCGGACAAATGAATCAATTAAACATTGTAAAGCGAACTATTTATGGGCTCTTCCTTGATGGAGAAGACCTGGGCGAAATCCTATTGCCTAAGCGCTTTGTTCCTGATGATTTCACCGTTGGCGAAGCAATGAACGTATTTTTGTATTTAGATTCTGAAGACCGCTTGGTCGCAACGACTCAACAACCTAAAGCCATGGTAGGTGAATTTGCTTATCTGACTTTAAAGTCTGTAGAGACCGTTGGTGCGTTTATGGATTGGGGTTTAGATAAGGACCTTTTTGTACATTACACTCAGCAAACGCGTGATGTAGTTCCTGGCGAAAAATACTTAGTGTACCTGTACCTAGATGAATCGGGCCGGATTTCCGCATCTATGCGTACGAACAAATACCTTAAAGACATGCCGGAATCATCGCCGCTATTAAATCAAAAAGCTAAAATTTTAGTCTATGCTAAAACCGATCTTGGTTATAAATGCGTAGTGAATAATGAATTCGACGGTTTACTGTACCACTCTGAAGTTTTCGAAAACTTAAAATTAGGCACAGTCACAGACGCCTACATCAACAAAATCAGACCTGATGGCAAGATTGATTTAATCCTAAAAAACTCAAGTGGTGATGCCTTAGATGATATCGCGAGTCTTATTTTAGAAAAATTAGCTGCTAACAATGGCACTCTAAAAGTGAACGATAAAAGTTCATCGGAAGAGATTGCTCAAGTATTTCAAGTCAGCCGCAAGAAATTTAAAACGGCATTAGCTGGCCTATACAGTAAACGAGTTATCTTGGTTACCGAAAAAGGAATCGAACTCGTTAAAAAATAGTCGGTGCTAACGGGCGACCCATTGCCACCCGCCTTCAAACTATGCTACGGTTGAAAGGCGATGACCGAACAAACTGATTTTAATCTGATTCAACACAATACATTTAAGCTGAACTCGATAGCACGCTATTTTACCGAGCTTACCGACGTCTCTGACCTTGCCGCCATCACTCAATTTGCCAAAGAGAAGAACGTACCTATCCGCGTTTTAGGCGGCGGTTCTAATTTAATATTACCAGAAAAAATCGATGCTTTAGTCGTTCATAATAAACTTGCTGGAGCACGCATCGTTCAAGAAACACCCGATAACATCACCGTTGCGTGCGCTTCGGGAATGAACTGGCACGAATTTGTGATGGCTACAGTTGCTAGTCACCAATATGGTTTAGAAAATTTGGCACTGATTCCAGGAACCGTGGGCGGCGCGCCGATTCAAAATGTGGGTGCGTATGGTGTTGAGGTAAATCGTTTTATTTCCCGTGTGCATGGTTTTGATTTTGATTCAGAAACCACTCGTTCGCTAACGAATACGGAATGTCTTTTTGAATATCGACACAGTATTTTTAAAACGCCCGCCTTTAAAAATTTCTTCATTACCGAAGTAGAATTTCAATTACTTAAGAAAGCAAACCCAGTGATTAGCTATGCGGAACTGGCTCATGCTTTTAATGGACTGCCTGCCCGTCCACAAGATGTGGCTCAAAAAGTGATTGAGGTTCGCACCAAGAAACTACCGGATGTCGCGGTCATTCCTAATGTAGGCAGCTTTTTTAAGAACCCTATCGTCAGCGGTCAGCAATTGGCTCAGCTAAAGCTAGCCACGCCCGATTTAGTTTCCTACCCACAACTCGATGGTCAGTTTAAACTGGCGGCGGGGCAATTGATTGATAAATTGGGCTTTAAAGGCCGCCAGCAAGGCAGTGTGGGCATGTATGATAAGCAAGCCTTGGTGATGGTGAACCTAGGTAGCGGACGTCGTGAGGACGTGGTAAAACTAGCCGAGTGCGTACGCCAAGCTTGCGTAGAGGTTTTTGGTGTCCCGCTGGAAACAGAACCTATATTTTGGTAGTTCGGTGAAGGTGCGTAGCGCCGACAAACGTTAAGGTATGTAGTACTTAACCTCAAGATTTAAATCTAACCGCTGGTGGTAACAGTCCGAATCGGGATCATTATCACCTGTAATAACAAAACTCAAAACCTGTTTAGTACCTATGGCTCTTGCCCCTAAGCGAGTCAGGATTTCGGAATCAAAGTTAAGTTTGATTTTGCCGAACTCTTGAGTCACTGGCCACTGGCAGTTAGATAGACCTTGCTCGCCACCTAAACAGAAATCATTCACTACATTTTTAAACATCGTATTGCGGACTTTTAACCAATCATATTCATAGAAGGCTAAATTGCGGCCTGTTCCTGAATGAACAATAGTCTCGGCACTGATCACTTCTTTGATTTGCTTGCTGTGGTTAGACGCTAAGATCTGATTATTAAATGAAAGGAAGAAAATATCGTCGTAGTTAAAGTTTTGTTCGGGGCTCTCGATGTCCATATCACAGATAACGGCGCCGGCTGGAATATCAATCGTGCTGGTTTGGGTGTAACGAGCACGTAGGTACTCGTTAAGCTGAGTTAAGTTTTCAAGGAAGGATTGGTTTTCATCCC
This sequence comes from Bdellovibrio sp. 28-41-41, assembly GCA_002256935.1. Lineage (GTDB taxonomy): Bacteria > Bdellovibrionota > Bdellovibrionia > Bdellovibrionales > Bdellovibrionaceae > UBA2316. The sequence continues at coordinate 1,668 of NCGL01000022.1, read as the reverse complement.
TTGAAAACTCACACACTTTGCTGCGGCCTGATTCAGTACGCGTATCTTCAAAACGAATCGATTGTTTCTTTATCTGAAGTTTTCCAGATGCCGCTAGGGAACGACAGTTTTTAATTTGCTGCTCTATCACTGGTTCTGGCACTGGTTCTGGCGTGTTACCACCATCATCGGTACTTAAAAGTCCAACAGCGGGAGCCTCAAGGCCTAATTGCCCCGGTTGACCACAAGCGACCATCATCACCACTACAAATAGAACTAAAAGTGTTCTGGCAAAATATTGGCTCACTGATCCCCCACGAGGATATCTATTACACTTTCCGGTCCAACTGACCGCCTATTAAATGGGCGGCCAGAAACCGTAGTGACTTGAATTTGGTCGCTTTTTAAGCAGTATAGAGATGTAAGCACCTGATTTGGTGAATAATTAATGGATTAGTCATGGGTGCACTCAAGTGTACTAGTTGCTGACATACCATTTTGAGAAATCATGTAGGGTGACCTAATTTTTTTGTTGATTACCGACACTTAGGTGACTATAAATAATTCTTCTTGAGCATACCACGGGGGTGGTAGTTAAGTTGGTTATAACGTCCGCCTGTCACGCGGAAGGCCGCGGGTTCGAGTCCCGTCCACCCCGCCAATTTTTTTCCGATCTAAAATATCTAATAAAATCAATAACTTGAGCGATAGAAACGAAAACGTTTCAGCAAATGTGTCGCATTTATTTTAACGAAATTGTTCCAACTGTTTGTGATTAGATAAACAAACTAATGGGTTAACGGGTATTTGAAATTGTTGAATTGATTCGTGAGTCAAATGGGTGCCCTGTTAGCGATGAGACGAAAAGTTTCCTCCTAAATGTAACAAAAGACTAATAATTCATCATTGAAAATGTCATAAATTTATGACATACTGGGTTTAGTGAAAGCTATCCGTATTCACCGCAAGGTCACAAAAGAGCTTGAAGATTTAGAGCTGTCCCTTAAGCAGAAGCTGGCAGAGCTTCTTGCATTGTTAGCTGAAGGAGAAAATCTGGGAATGCCAGTAAGCCGTCCGATGCCAGTCGTTGAGCATGGTGTGCATGAGCTTCGAATTAAGGATCATACAGGGCAGTTTCGAGTTTTCTATTTTACGAAAAATGCGGATGCAATTTTAGTCTTTCACTTATTTAAAAAGAAGACGCAGGAAACACCTGCACAAGAAATAGAACTCGGAAAAAAACGATTGAAGGAGATGAGGTCATGAAAAATTTCAAAGAAGCTAAAAATATTCAAGAACTTTGCAAAATTCTGGGACTCCCCACAAGTGAAGGTCCGAAGGTGAAAATGCGAGTAGATCTTGCTGTGGCCATTCGCCATTTGATCGAACGAAAAAAAATGACTCATCAACAGGCAGCGGAGAAAAGTGATGTGGGTCGGACTGTGATTACAGCGATTATGAACGGGAATTTACAAAAGATCACGACAGATCGTTTGATTGATATCGCCCAGGGGTTGGGATTAAAAGTTCAATTGAAAATTGCGTCTTAACTTTAAACCCAGATTCGCGGATAAAGCGCGTTAATTGAATACCCAGATTCGCGGATAAAGCGCGTTAATTGAATAGATTTTCATTTTATTAAATAAAAAAACATTTTCGATCCAGGATTTTCAAATTTGAAAATCAGGA
>NCGL01000109.1 GCA_002256935.1 Bdellovibrio sp. 28-41-41 | reverse complement strand
CGTTGGATGTCAGATACCCAAAGCTTAGCGCTAGAGATTAATTCTTCATGCTCCTTTTTTTATGACTTATTGCTTCCCACCTTTAACCGTGATGAACCATAATTTCTCCCCACATTTGGAGCAAATTGATTTTGCCTCTTATCAAAGCGCAGCTCTGCAGAAGCCAATCGATTCACCTGGTGGCAAGCCACACACCTGTTGGTAATTTGATGCATGCTCTTTAAAATTTCTGGGAGAGTGGCTCCCTTACCGATAGCAACTGCTATGTCGTCAAAAGCTTTGTGAGTACCCATTCCTAATTCTTTGAAATCTAAGGGAAGCTTTGCCATGAGTATGGGACTAGTATCGACGGCCATCGCCATTCCCGCTGAAGAAGCAGCTATGGCCGCTTTTTTCATATCATTTTCGCTGAGTGCCCCAAGTACTCCGTTCACAGCCGTGAGCATTGTCCGCATTTCACCAAGGACAAGGTCCTTTTCAATAGGCGATAACATTATTGCTCTTCGTTGGTCTGAACTTACGGTCGTCGTACCTTTGACAAAAAATATGGCAAATAGCCCCACGGTCAGAACCCACAAAACCAAAGAAACTATTCCAATTTTATTTTTCATTTTTTTCCTCAAGCTTGTTTGTGTTTAAAAATTGCAAATCCAAAAAGAAGCATAGAAAAAGTCATGCTGCCGGCGCCAACCAGCACAAAGATGGGTGATGTCCCCAGGGTGACCTCCCCCAAAATTCCAAAGGGCATCAGAAGACCCAATAGTGCAGAAATGGATATGACACGGGCGCCCTTTCTGCAGATTCGGATTTGGAAAAGCAAATACCCAATAACTATATTCAAAAAACCAAACAACGTTCCATGTACATGGGCTAAGCGGGTTTCAAAATGCTTGCCCGTTCCGTATTGTGCGGCCCACTCCGCCGCACCCGGTGCGAAGTCCCTAAGATAGACCAATGCAAACCCCAAAAACATAAATGAAGCCATGACCCAAAAACCTGCAATCAGGTTTTTCCTGCCAATCGCCATGCCTTCTTTCCCATCTATCAATTCGCCGCCATTTTTCATACTTTGTCCTTTTCAACTGTGAAACGCTATTTGACTAAAATTAAACGCGCATCCTCTATTGCTTCAATTTCGTGTTCTTCGACTTTTGGTATTTTCACAAAATCTCCACTTTGCAATTGGAGTTTTTTGCCGTTGATTCTAAATTCAACCTTACCTTCATGAACAAACAGAAATGCTGGGGTCGCAGTACTGTGCTTTTCTAACAATTGGCCTTTGAGCAAGCCAATGCCTACGGCCTTAAAACCCTCCGAGAACAGAACACTGACTGCTTTACTTTCTTTTTGAAAAACCACTTTGTTTTGAATTGAATCCTTCATTGTCGCAACTCCTTCTTTTGCATGCAAAGCACTGCTAAGAAAAAATACCAAGACCATTAATTTCGCAACCATCACATCACCTCTTGATTTTTAACTATACACTCGTATAATAATAAGTACAAGGAATGTCGCCCTGGTGGCGAATAATAGTTTGAGGGAGGACCTTTTGCCTAGAAAATCCAATAACTTAGATAAAAAAATGCTTCGAGTTGGTGCGTCCATGCTGCGCCAAAAAGGGGCCGCAGCGTTGTCAGTTCGTGAGGTCGCCAAAAAGGCTGGGGTTAACTTAGGTATGTTTAACTACCATTTCAACGATAAGAATGAGTTTATCAAGATGATACTGGAGGACGCATACTCAACATTCATCACTGAGCTCAGAGATAACCAGGCCCAAAATCTTGAAGAGGTCCTTTTTAGTATGGCAAAATTCTCGCGGAATCATCATCAGTCCGTCTTATCACTAATAGGAGATGTTCTTTCTGGTGAAAAAAACGTCGCTCAATTTCTAAGGAAGAATTTTACAACCCACTTTACCATTCTATTCGAAGTATTGACGAAACATTTTGAGGAGAAGAACTACAATCCAAAATATTTAGAGCATGCTTTTCGCTATCTAATTTCCTCAGTCGGACTGCCAAACCTATTGGTAGGATTGAAAATCAAAATGAATCCAAAACTAAAACAGGAATTGGACAGCGATAGCTGTCTGCGACGCCGAGTTCGCGCCGCAATGAATGGTCTCGAATTTATCTGCAAAGATTGAGCGGATGGTTCTACAAAAAAGCTTTGGGGAGCGCCAATTTCTCCTGTGTAGAACCCTAGTTAGCTGTTCTACAAAGACTTTCCAGGGGACGCCAAATTTTTTAAACCCTTGAAACTTCAGAGAACGGTTCTACACAAGGATGGCACAAATTTCATTCAGCATTCCGGAGTGTTTGTACCAATACTAGAGTTAACCAATCAAAATGATTCTAACGTTTTGATAATATTAAAAAAAGAAAAACTCTATGCTGCCATTTTAGCAGATGATCTCGAAAAATCAGAAGATGTTATACTTAGAGACTTAGACAAAACAGCCAGCAATTTAGGCTACTATAAAAAAGCAGCTATTTCGGGAAATTTCGGGGTATTGCTACTGATAGACACTGTAACATGTACCCATTTATTGATAAGTCCGTTGGATAGTATACATAAATCTTAATTTTGACTGGTTTTGTGAATCATCGTCTTATGAGAAAAGCAGACGCTAGACAACTTGAGCACCAGACTTTAGACGATATGAGAATTGGGATAGAACGTTTACCTTTGATCTCAAAAAGATACTTGTAAAAAAAATGAACTTCTTTTGGCCTTAATTTATCTTCAGCTTTGCCGAGACATCTTACTGGAGATAAGAATGAGTGAAGAGGCAAAGCATAAAATTTCAGAAGAACTAGCTCGCGGGCGATTTCTTTGTTTTTCTTTGGGTAAAGAAAGGTTTGCTATTCCACTTTTGCAAGTCAAAGAGGTAATTGCAAATACCAATACAACAAATATACCCCAAGCCCCAAGCTATTTTAAGGGAATTATGAATCTTAGAGGACAAGTAATTTCTGTTATCGATTTACGAAGTAAATTAAAAGTGAGTAAGCCCGAGTCTTCTCTAGAAACAACTATTATCATTTTAGATATTAACAGTTTATCTATCGGTGTGGTCGTTGACTCAGTTGAATCGGTGGTGGCCTACGATGCGGGCAACATCAGCGCTCCGCCCGATCATGATTCCGCAGTGAAGACAGAGTATATCGTTGGGGTGGCCCGCGAAAAGGACTACCTGACTTTGATTTTGGATTTAAGAAAGGCATTAAATACTGAAGACATGACGGCTGCGCGCCAACAACAAATAAAAATTGCTTAGGAGAAACCACATGATATTGAAAATGAAACACTGTGCTTTTGTTGCTCTTTTAGCAGTTGGCTTTGCCTATACCGAAGCAGCGAAGGCCGGTCCCCAAACCAAAGGAAGTTTAAAAGACAGTTGGGCCGCTCTGAGCGAAATTCAAGCCGGAAATAAAAGATTCTCTGAAGGAAAATCAACTCACGCTGGCCAAGATAGTGCGATTCGAGAAAAACTAGCCGGAGGTCAACAGCCCCCAGTGATAGTTGTTTCCTGCTCGGATTCACGCGTTCCCCCCGAGAAAATATTCGATCAAGGTTTGGGTCAGGTTTTCACAATCCGCCTTGCTGGCCATGTGTTAAACTCAGACGCTATAGCAAGTATCGAGTATGCCTTAGATCATTTAGGCGCAAAAACACTCGTTATTATGGGGCATGATTCCTGCGGAGCTGTTAAGGCCGCCTTAATAACTCTGGCTAACACATCAACTGGTTCTCCACACTTAGACAGTTTACTTAGCAAAATACGACCTGCTGTTTCCGCCTTCAAAAATATATCCAGTGAAGATAAAACAATCGAAGGACCCGTTAAAGCCAATGTTACTGCAACAGTTAAAGACTTGGTTAAGCGATCGAAAATCGTCCGCGAATTCATAGAAAATGATAGGCTCTTGATCGCACAAGGAATTTATCACCTGGGCTCCGGTCTAGTCGTTCTAGGTACGGATTCCAAAGACTCTGAGGTTGCCTCAGCTGAACCTAAAAAGAAAAAGACTAACCGTCACGCAGCTTCAGAAAACGAAGGTCGAGAGGCAAAGCATGAAATTTCAGACGAACGCAGTGGCGCCAACAACAAAAAAAGCAGGAAAAGCACACAAAATGACTTTTATAAACCCCGCGATTAGTGATCATCAGACTTCAAAAACAGAACCTGAAATTTTTCAGATCTGGTTTTCACTTTTAGTTTTAGTAGTTTTTTATACCAGCTTAAGCCAGGGTACTGATCGTTGCGCAAAAATAGACTCGGTTTCGGGCAACTCTTGTGGGGATATCGTTGTAAAGGTTGACCTTTCTAAATGTAATGGATCGGCAAGCCAGCTGGTAAAAATCGACACTTGTGAAAATAATTTTTTCACGGGTTCGGTAATAGCTGATAATCAAGTAATAACAATTTCGGGAAAAGGAACTTCGTGGGGTGGCAAAACAAGTTGGCAAGAAGAGGATTTAAAAATCTCCTATTCTTCTTCTCGTACTGAAAAGGCAATTTCAAAATCGAGCGATTCAGGGCCCTCGGTATCAAAAAGCCGCATTGAAGATGATGAATCAAAAACTGAAAACACCGTCAGTATGGCAGAAGAAAAAGGATATTTGACATTACCTAAAATGGAAGGCGACGGGGCTTTTTTGGTTGCAGAATCTACTGGGGCGTCCAGCGTCCAAACAAAGCCATCTGCCGATAAGGCAACCGCACCGATTCCATCGACAGAAAAAAAGAATGACTTTTCGTATTTGTTTTCGGGAGATATTCGTCAGAGATATGAAAGCTTATTTGTTCAGGACCCGGGAGCCGGGAAAAGCGACAAATACGATCAGTTGCGGCTTCGCGCTCGACTTGGAGTGGTCGCACAGCCTGCTTCCAATACTTTGGTTGAATTCCGGTTAGCAACGGGAAGCGGCGGAACAGCCACTAATCAGACTTATGGCGAAACGATCAAAGGCTTTAGAAATTATGACTTCAAGCTTGACCGTGCCTATGGGAAACTGTCTCCTTTTGAATTTGGCTATCTTACAGTTGGTCGAATGGCCAACCCATTTAGCACAGTGGGTGACAATGATATGGTTTTCGATGCTGATTTGAATTTTGACGGGACTGCCATTGGACTTGAATATAAGTCAGATAAACTAAAAGGGTATATGCGAGTTGGTCAATTTGTCTTGGAAGAGTCTAAGGATTCGCAGACAAATTCCGATGTAAAAATGGGTTCGATTCAGGTGGGTGGCGCGTGGTCCTCGGCATCAGGAATCACTGTCGGGGCAATTGCCAGCCAACATCAATTTGGTGGGGTTAAAGACCATGCCGCACTTGTCACCAGTGACTTTGGGGGCAATTCCAATGCGTCTTCGAAATATTCTAACAACTACAATGTTTCTAGCTATGGGATATCCCTTGCTTATGATTGGAAATTTCCAATAACAGTATATTACGACAGTGTAAAAAATGCTGAAGTGAGCGACGAAAACACGGCCGCCATATACGGCTTAAAAATCGGTAAGCTGAAGGCTGCCGGCGATTGGTCATTATCGGCAGACTCCAGAGAGGTCAGAAAAGACGCCACTCTTGGTATTTTCACTGACGGTCAGTCCTATGGTGGAGGCACCAATGGTCGAAATTTGCGAATTCGCGGAGCCTACAATTTTTCTAAGTTCATTAGTATAACAATTTCAAGATTTACTGGTCAAAAAAATATTGGATCTGGTGATACGCCATCTCCTCGTGACCGACTACAAGCAGATTTGAATATAAAATTTTAGTTTAACAAAACAAAAGGGGTATTGAATGTTTAAAACAATGAGTTTGATGAAGAAAATGATGGGGGCTTTTATCATTGCCTCCCTTGTGCCAGTAATAGTGGGAATAACTTCCTATGTTGGCTTTGAGGATGTCGTCGAGAACTTGCTTGTGGTCGCTGACGGAAATCTACCCAGGGCTTTAATGCACGCAGAAATGCGTGAAGATTCGATGGCCGTGGCCCGACGGGTAACATCAATTGCCGGACGAGACATCCCTCCAGAAATCAGAAAGAAATCCGAGGAGCGCGTTAAGAGCCGAATTGAGGCCTTTGAAGAAGCAAAGTCAAAGCTAGATGCAAAGCCTTTTGCTGTTGAAGCCAATAGAAAGCTCTATGCAGAATATACCGAGGCCTGGTCAAAAGTTAAAGAGGATGCTTTGAAAATGGTCGAATTAAGTCAAGGTGACCTAGAAAAAAACTCCGCTTTGATGGAGGCGCTATTAACTGAAACGTTTGAAGTAAACATGGATAAACTTAATAAAGTCAGTCAAGAGTTAGAAGACGGCGTGGAATTAAATTCAAATGCCCGGATAGGCAAAGCCAAAGACCTTACGAAAAAAGTTGAAACCGTGTCTGTGGTTATCACACTATTTGGGGGAATTGGTCTGCTACTTTTTGGTTACTTTTTTGCTAGTTCAATTACTAAACGAGTGAATGCCGTTGTGAAAAATTTAGCTGAAAGTTCAACGCAAGTGGCCTCTGCCGCGACACAGATTGCATCGACTTCTGAAGACCTTTCTCAGGCTTCAACTGAACAGGCGGCATCCCTTGAAGAGACCGCAGCGTCGCTAGAGCAGATCAGTGCCATGATTTCCAAAGCGTCTGATAGTGTCGACGCCACAGCAACTAGTTCCATTGACTCTCATAAGAAAGCAGAAGAAGGTCGAGTCGCTGTTGATCAGATGCTTAACTCGATGGATGAAATCAGTCAGAGTAACGAAGCCATATTGACTCAGATTACAGAAAGCAATCATCAGATGACTGATATAGTTAAAGTGATCCAAGAAATCGGTAATAGGACAAAAGTTATTAACGAAATCGTATTTCAAACCAAGCTTCTCTCGTTCAACGCATCCGTCGAGGCGGCTCGTGCCGGAGAACATGGAAAAGGATTTGCCGTTGTTGCTGAAGAAGTTGGAAATCTGGCACAAATGAGCGGCAATGCAGCTAAGGAAATCACCGAGATGCTTGAGGGTAGTATTTCAAAAGTCGAAAAGATTGTTGATGATACGAAAGTAAAAGTTGAACATTTAGTTCAAAAGGGTAAAGAAAAGGTTGATTCTGGTGTTACTGTGGCTAAACAATGTTCGGATGTTTTGAATGAGATCTTGCAAAACGTGTCCAGGGTTTCTGGTTTATCACAAGAAGCTGCATCCTTGAACTCATCAGTAGCAGAATTGACTGGAATCATTGGTGGCGAAAACTCGAACTCAGAAACGTTCAAAACTCAGAATACCCAATCAGATAGAAGATCACGGGAGGCGACTCCGAAACGAAAGTCTAATCTTGTTCATATCAAGACAACCGCTAAGCCCACTCGCACGGATTCAGCTCAGCCATCGAACCTGAGAATAGCTTCGGGTGGCGACTCGTCGGTACCTAGTCGTGACGATGATGGTTTTAGGGATGTTTAAAATTACAAGGTGCATTGGTGATCGATTTCATCTAAATGCACTACGTGATTTCATCCGGATGACAGGACGTATATCGAAGACAATGTAAGAAAGCGAGCTTCCCCTCAGGGGAACATCCGCAAAAAGACCTCTCTGGCTGAAGTAAATTTATACTTAATCCAGAGAGGTCTTACCCGTTAAACAACGGTTTAACCCAAAGAGTTTGCTCGCGGCCAGGGCCGACAGAGATAACGTCAATTGGTGAACCCAAATAATTAGAAATGAAGTCTAAATAGTTAGTTGCATTTCTTGGAAGATCTTTAAGCTGAGTGATTTTAGAAATATCTTCTTTCCAGCCTGGTAGATACTCAACAATAGGTTCTACTTTTTCTAATTCATGTGGAGAGGGTGGAAGATCGGCAATTGTTTCGCCGTGCAATTTGTAACCCGTGCATACGCCGATTCTGTCGTGACCAGATAAAACGTCTAATTTCATCAATGCGGTATTTGTAATACCGTTCAAACGAATTGCGTATTTCAACGCCACAAGATCTAACCAGCCACAACGACGTGGACGACCTGTTGTAGAGCCGAATTCATGCCCGTCCGCTTGAAGTTTTGCGCCCACACTATCTGTTAATTCAGTTGGGAATGGACCAGAGCCGACGCGTGTTGCGTAAGCTTTAAAAACACCGATTACTTCTTTGATATGAGTGGGACCAACGCCCGCGCCCGTGCAGGCAGAACCAGAAATAGTCGCTGATGATGTAACGAATGGGTACGTGCCATGAAGGATATCAAGCATTGTACCTTGAGCACCTTCGAATAAAACGCGTTTATTATTTTTCAGCATTTTATTAACAATCAGTGATGTATCTTTTTGACGGTAGGGTGCTAACTCTTCAGCAATCGATAACAATTGTGAGTGAAGCTCAGTCACGTTGAATTCAGCAGCGCCGTAAAGAGTTTTAAGTAAATGATTTTTTTCTTTTAATACGAAATCTAATTTATCGAATAACGTTGTTGGATTAAATAAATCACCAAACAAAATCGCACGGCGAGCGGCGCGGTCTTCGTACGCAGGACCAATGCCTTTGCCTGTTGTTCCGATTTTATCATTCGATAACGCTTTCTCACGCGCCTGATCCAAAGTCTTGTGATACGGTAACAATACCGTCGCTAGATCAGAAATGCACAATTGTTTTGGGTTTTGTAGAAAGCCGTTCTTTTTAAGTTTTGTGATTTCATCGATGATACCGAAAACGTCGATGACTACGCCCGCCGCAATCACGCACTGAGTGTCTGCACGTAAGATGCCCGATGGAATCAAATGCAGAACTGTTTTTTCGCCTTTTACAACCAGAGTATGGCCAGCATTTGCGCCGCCTTGGAATCGTACAACCATATCCGCGTTTTCAGAAAACACGTCGATAAGTTTACCTTTACCCTCGTCGCCCCATTGAGCCCCAACAACAACTACACCCGGCATAAATGTTCCTTTTAGAAATCGATTTTTTAGATTAAGTAAGACCGCGAGATATTTAAATTTTTTTCAAATAAAGTCAAAGAAAACTAGGTTGAGAGCCGTTGTACCAAGCCGATTTCGGGGGCAGGGTATCGGATGTGGTTCCGTCGCGGAAAAAGTGAATTAATTTTATAACGGCTTCCTCGGAGGCGCGCAGAAAGGCATCTTCCGTGTAGGCCCCAACATGAGGGGTCATGATGACTTCGGGGAACCCAAGCAGCTTAGAGTTCCTAGGCAGCGGTTCTTTTTCAAAGACGTCTAAGGCTACGCCGCGAATCCAGCGATTTTCTAGAGCTTTAACTAACGATTCCTCATCGATCACAGTTCCGCGCGATGTATTCACTAAAAATACCTCACGGTTGATATATTCGAAATGAGAGGCATTGAGCATTTTATAAGTTTCTTTGGTCTTTGGAACATGAAAGCTGACGACGTCGGCTAATTTTAAAAGCTCTTCGTAACTGACTCGGCTGGCGTGGTAGCGCTCAAACGTTTCGTCATTCAAATACGGGTCATAAGCGATAATATTCATTTTAAACGCACGAGCGAGTTCAGCTACGCGTGAACCAATTCGTCCAAGACCCACGATGCCCCAGGTTTTATCTGCGAGTTCGGATCCTAAAGCGCTTTCTTGGCGCCATAGGCCAGCTTTAGTTAAACGGTGAGCTTCGAGCAATCGCTGATTCAGTGCTAACATCAATGTCAACGTTAACTGCGCTGCAGATTCGCGATTGGCATTGGGCGTGTTCATCATCGTGATTCCCCATTTCTGAGTCGCCTCTAAATCGATGTGATCAAAGCCGCTGGTAGCGGTGATAACGACTTGAAGTTTTTTGGCTTGTTTCAATAAATCTGCGTTGATGAGCGCGCGCGAGCGAATCAGCAGGCCTTCTGCGGTCGATAAATGAGTAGATTCTTTTAAAGTTAGCGGGTCGACTTTGATGATTTCAAAATAATCTTGAGCTTCCATCATATGCAAACTCTCTAAAGAAAATCGATCGCAGACTAATATTTTCTTCTTCATAGATGGATCCTAGTGTTGCGTCGCCCAGTTTTTAAGGCGCGTGATGTAATCGTCAAACTGAGTCGGCGGCTGGTAATTCATCTTCTCCAATCCACGATACAGAGCTGTCGCCAATTGCATAAGATGTGCGTCCACAATGTAGCCCATATGACCAATGCGAATAATTTTACCCTTAGCTTGGTCTTGGCCACCCATTAATGTTAAATTAAATTCAGTTTCAATGAGCTCGCGTAATTTTTGTCCATCTATAGTTTCAGGGACAACAACCGCTGTTAATGAGGCGGATTTTGATTTCGTATAAGAATTTAATCCCAGTAATTGAATCATTTCCGCCGTGAAATCAGCACGACGCTGTATAGATTTAAATAAACTATCCAGGCCTTGAGTTTCCACTTCGGTCAGAACGTAATTTAAGGCTTTGATGAGAGTTACATTCGAGCTGAAAAACGTTTCACCCTTTGCATTCGCGGCGATTTCTTTACGGATATCTAAATAGAATTTTGGAATTTTGCTGCTGGCAAATGTCGCTTGTGCTTTTTTAGAAAACGACACGAAACTCATTCCCGTAGGTAACATAAATGCTTTTTGAGAGCCGCCCACTAAACCATCAATGTGCCACTGATCCATCGGCATAGGAACCGCGCCCAAGGCGGTAATGGCATCTACCAGGAAAAGTGTTTTAGGGTGGGCTTTAACGATGTCTCCGATTTTTTGAATCGGGTGAAGAACGCCCGTAGATGTTTCGCAGGCCTGAGTCAAAACCGCGTTGTAGGGTTTGGCTTTCAATTTCTCGCTGATAAGATCGGCGGAAACCGTTTCGCCCCAAGTGACTTTGATTTCGTCGACGTGAACGCCATATGCTTTCGCCATTTCGATCCAGCGCTCACCAAATTTGCCCGAATTTACAGCTAACACGGTGTCTCCGGGCGACAGTGTGTTGACTAGCAGCGATTCCATACCTCCGGAACCAGTCGAAGAAATCATATAAACGGGTTCGTTTGTTTGAAAAACTAGTTTTAATCGCTTCAAAACTTGGGAAAGGATCTTGTCAAATTCAGGTGTGCGGTGATGAATCATAGGTTCTGATAGAATTTCACGCACTTTAGGGTGTAAATTTACTGGCCCGGGAGCCATCAGGGTATAATCGAAATGTTGGTCAGCTTTTCCTTGCATGCTCTTAAGTCCCTATATTACAAATTATACATGCAGTGTAAGCGAAGAACCCGGATTTGTGAAGTAATGATTAAAGTAGTACTGTTGTTCAGTTTGCTTTTATCGTCATGCGCCTACAAGATCGGCCAAAAATTCAGATCATTGCCTGGTGGTTATCAAAAACTATCTATCCCTGTGTTTAAAAACAAATCCATGGAGCCGGGTGCCGAAGCGATTGTTACCTCGGCGCTCAAAGAAGAATTTTTTCGCTCGACTGTTTTGAAAGTCGTCAGTGATAACGAAGCTGAAGTTCGTCTAGAAGGACAAATCGATACCTTGAAGTTTGATTCGATGGCGATTAAAGAATCGGACAGCAATAATCATCTACCCATCGGTACTGTGCTTGCGACGTCGTACAACATGACCGTTATTCTTACAGTCAAGCTGGTGCGCACGGGAACATCCGAAGTGTTATGGCAGTCGCAATTTATAGGCTCTCGACCAATGAATGCCTCGCAAGTCACTATCGCCGGCGTTAACTCAATTAATCCAATATACAACCAAAACGCAAAACGAATGGTTCTAGAGAACGTGGCCAATGAACTGAGCAATCAGATTCATAATAATTTGACAGAGAATTTTTAATGAAACCGAATCAACAGGTATTTGAACAATTTTACGCTGATATTGAAAATGGAAAATTAAAGTCTTTTTATTTTTTTTCGGGAGAAGAAGAATTTCTACTGAATAAGAATTATAATTTTTTAATCGATCGTCTGCTAGATGAGACAGGTAAAGAATTTAATTTTAACGTGTTTGATTCGCAAAATTTTAGTGCCGAATCATTTCTGGATTCTTATAATATGTACCCAATGATGAGCCCATATCGTGTGCTTGTGATCAAAGATTTAGAGTCTATCACGGATACGGTGTTCTCGAGTGTGGATGAGATTTTTAAAAATCCAAATCCATCTTCGATAGTCATTTTTATTAGTAACCAAGTCGATAAAAAGAAAAAGATGTACACGGCACTGGCTAAGCATGCGTTTGGCTTAGAATTTAAAAAGCCGTTTGAGAATCAAATTTCCTATTGGATTAAATATCTATGCAAAGAACGCCAAATCGATATCACCGATTCTGCCAGCGATATTTTGCATTTTAAAATCGGTACGAATTTAAGAACCTTAGATAAAGAAATTCAAAAACTGATTGATTACGTCGGTGCAAAAAAACTGATTGAAGAATCCGATGTGGAAATGGTCGTAACGGATCAAATTCGCAGTACCATGTTTCAATACATCGATCTGTGGAGTGAACGCGATATTTTAAAACAGCTTAAAATCATTGAGCAGCTGGATCGCAGTGGCGAGAGTGAGTTTGGTTTTTTAAGCCTGCTCGCGCGCCATTTTAGAATTTTGCATTCATTGAAAGCCTTTGCGGAGGCGAAGCGCCCTAAGGATGAGTTTCTGCGTGAAACCCGCACGCCGCCCTACTTCTATGACAAGTATCTTAAGCAATCGCGTGCGTGGAGTTTAACTGATCTAGAGAATCAGTTAACTACCATTTATTCTGTGTCGAATTCACTTAAGCAAAATGCTGAGTTAACTAAGTCGCATTTAAGTCGGTTAGTTATCTAGTGTTGGTTATCTAGCTGGTTTGTTGAGCTAAATCCGGACCATTGTCGCAGTCAGCGGCCAGCGTATTGTACCGATATAGAGTCGATGCAAAAAGATACGTCACTAGATAGCCTTAGGAAGTTTCCACGCAAAAACTATTCGCGTCTGATTAGCGTATTGTACAAAGGCCGATATTATACCTTCGAGTCGATCGAATTGTCAGAAGGTGGACTGTCATTTTTGTCGGATTTAGTTCTAGATAATGGAACGGAATGTATCGTTAACTTGCAGATTCCCAAAGGGGATTTTGTCAGTATTCGAGGGACGATTCGTCACTCTTCAAAAGTAAACGGGCAGATAAATATCGGTCTATCCTTCGATAAAATGGCCTTTTCAAATAAAAGACAAATTCGAAGTTTCGTTGCTGCCCGCTAATTAAGAATCAAAACTATTTAGAAGCTGAAGCTAATTTGTGAGCTTTAGTAGCTAAACGGCCAACTTTTCTAGAAACAGTTTGTTTCTTGAAAACGCCTTTAGAAACGGCTCGTGTTGCTTCGCTTGTGTAAGCTTTTAACAACTCAGGAAGAGCTTTTAGATCTAAAGCAGTGATTGCTTTAAGTAATTTTTTTTCTGCAGTTCTAACTTTGCTTCTACGAGCTGAGTTAACTGTGTTTTTTTTAACTGTCTGTCTGGCTCTTTTTTCTGCTGACTTATGAGTTGCCAAATGTGCCTCCAAAATAAATAATTCGTTGCAAACGAGACTAAG
Organism: Bdellovibrio sp. 28-41-41; assembly: GCA_002256935.1. Lineage (GTDB taxonomy): Bacteria > Bdellovibrionota > Bdellovibrionia > Bdellovibrionales > Bdellovibrionaceae > UBA2316. The sequence continues at coordinate 1,051 of NCGL01000109.1, read as the reverse complement.
AGCATTAACATAGTCTAAATACGTTCGCAAGCCACAAAATCGAAAGGGGTAGAACGATCGTTATCAATGGTAACAAACGTTCGCCTGATCCTATGACAGATAGCTCGTTAGATAATCAAAATAATAAGAAAAATCAAGTAGTTAAAAATGCTCTCGCCATGTCCTTAGGCACTTTTTCTAGCCGAGTATTGGGTTTGTTACGGGATACTCTTCTTATGTCGTTTTTTCCAAGACCGATTACTGATGCGTGGACTGCGGCTTTTAGGCTTCCTAATATCCTGCGCCGATTGCTGGGCGAGGGGTCTTTGTCTGTTAGTTTTATTCCCGTGTTCGTCGATTGTTTGGAAGAATCTAAAAAAGGAGATCCGGCTAAGGCTCAGAATTTTTTAAACTCACTGTATACGCTTTTGTTGATTGTCCTTTCGGTGCTAACAGCGTTGGGAATTGTTTATTCTGATCGCGTTTTGGCTTTCACTGTAGCTCCTAGCTATGTTCAGAACGTCGAGAATTTCTCGGTGGCCGTGCGCATGTCACAAATCATGTTTGGCTTTATCTTTTTGATGAGTCAGTACGCTTTGTTCATGGGGGTGTTAAATTCTCTAGGGCAATTCGGTTGGCCGGCCATGGCGCCCTTGTTTTTCAATATCTCGATGATCGTTTCGACAGTGATGCCTGATAGCTGGTTCAGTTTTTCTGGTGAAGGTTTGGCGTGGGGTGTTTTAGTCGGCGGGGTATTGCAAACGGCCGTATTGATTCCACCACTAATAAAAAAGGGCTACATGCCACGATTGTCCTTAACATTGTGGACGCCAGAGGTAAAAACAGTTTTATCGCGCATGGTCCCGGGTTTATTCGGGATGGGTGTTTTGCAGTTGTCACTTGTAATTAATCAACGATTTGCCAGCTCGTTGGGTGATGGGCCGATCTCATATATTTATATTGCCGATCGATTGTTAGAATTGCCGTTGTCATTAGTGTCAGTCAGTTTAGGAACGGCGTTGCTGCCGACATTATCTAGTTTCCTATCTGCCGGTAAGAAAGACGCAATGCT
>NCGL01000021.1 GCA_002256935.1 Bdellovibrio sp. 28-41-41 | reverse complement strand
GGCGAGATGGTTAAAAAAATATCAGGCACAATAAACTGGCATACGCCAGATTCCATTGAGTATTTTAAAGTCATTCGGGCAAAATAAGCGATAACTCTAGGTTATTTTCTGCCGTCTTACTTGACACAAGTTATAAAAAAAACATAATTGTTTGGTCTCACAGGAGTTTGCATGTCTAGCCAGCAAGATTATTACCAAACATTGGGCGTTGCCCGTGAAGCCGATGCCGATACTATTAAAAAAGCGTATCGCAAGTTAGCAATGCAATTTCATCCCGATCGTAATCCCGGTGACAAAGCGGCCGAAGACAAATTCAAAGAAGCCGCTGAAGCCTATGACGTTCTTAGTAATTCTGAAAAACGCGCACAATACGATCGCTTTGGTCACGCCGCTTTTAAACAGGGTGGTCGCGGTTTCCAAGGTGGCTTTGACAGCGCTGACGATATTTTCTCGAGCTTTGGCGACATTTTTGGCGATTTGTTTGGCGGCGGCGGTCAAAAGCGCTCAAGCCGTTCACGTACAGAGCCTCGCAAAGGCGCTGATCTTCGCTACTTGTGTGAAATTTCACTTAAAGACATCATAACTGGTTTAGAAAAAGAAATTGAATTTGAAACCGAAGAAAACTGCAAAGACTGTAATGGTTCCGGCGCAGAAAAAGGTTCACAAGTTGAAACCTGTTCGATGTGCGGTGGCCAAGGCCAAGTCGTCACTCGACAAGGTTTTTTCTCGATGCAAACGGCATGTCCTCAATGTCGTGGTGAAGGACAAATGATCAAAAAACCATGCCGTACTTGCAAAGGCGCAGGGCGCATGGAAAAATCTAAAAAAATTCAGGTCACAATTCCTGCCGGCGTAGACACGGGAACTCGTCTACGTATTTCTGGCGAGGGTGAAGGTGGCTACCGTGGCGGATCTCCGGGCGATCTGTATGTCGAGATTCGTGTAAAAGATAACGATAAATATGAACGTCACGGCAGTGATTTGCATACCATTTTAAAAGTACCTTACGTGCAGTTATTGTTGGGCGGGCAAGTGGATGTGTCGACATTAACTTCCGAAGAAAAACTAGAAATTCCAAAAGCATCACAACCAGGTTCTCAAGTAAAACTGGCCGGGCACGGATTTCCATCATTACGTTCGCAGCGTCGTGGTGATATGTTTTTCCATTTAGAAGCCGAGTACCCTAAAAAAATCTCTGCCGAAGAAGAAAAACTATTGAAGGAAATCGCAAAAATCTACAAGCTAGATGAGACGGACCCTAAATCAGGATTTTTTGGTAAAAAGAAATAAATATGGATGATCGAGCGAACGTATTAGTCCCAGCCTCAGAGGTTGCTTAAATTCTGTCCGCCGACACTTTCGGTGTCGCCTTCCTAAAAAACAAGCTGCAGACGTTTTTAACTCCATTTGGGGGCACCACAGAAGGCACTATTGTGTATAATATAGGCATAAGCAACACCCTAGCCTTTCAGAAGTGGCGCCAGGGCGAGACTTCTGACATCTCACAAGAGGACATAAATTCAGCTATTTATAGGTTCATATACGAGTGGTCCATACTGTTAAAATAATCTGCTCCCAAGAGCTTGACCTAATTGATTTCAGCCTCATAAATTATGGGAAAAATTATTGGTATAGACTTAGGAACAACGAACTCGGTCGTAGCAATTATGGAAGGCGGAGAGCCTAAAGTTCTTGTGAACGAAGAAGGAGCTAGAACAACTCCCTCAGTAGTTGCCTACACTAAAGATAATGAACGATTAGCCGGTCAAATCGCTAAACGTCAGGCAGTGACAAATCCAGAAAATACAATTTACTCAGCAAAACGTTTCATCGGTCGTAGATTTTCTGAGATCCAGGAAGAAATTAAATTGGTTCCTTACACTGTAGTGGAAAAAGGAAACGATCTTGGTTTCAAAGTTCGCGATAAAATCATTTCTCCAGAAGAAATTGGTGCCGCGGTTTTAGCTAAACTTAAAAAAGTAGCTGAAGATTATTTAGGCCAAGAAGTAACAGAAGCGGTTGTGACTGTTCCTGCTTATTTCAACGATGCTCAAAGGCAAGCAACTAAAGATGCGGGTCGTATCGCTGGTTTAGATATTAAACGTATCATCAATGAGCCAACAGCGGCGGCATTAGCATACGGTTTAGATAAAAAGAAAAATGAAAAAATCGCTATCTACGATTTTGGGGGCGGTACATTCGATATCTCGATCCTTGAGGTGGGTGACGGTGTTGTTGAAGTTCGTTCAACAAACGGTGACACCCATTTGGGTGGTGATAACTTCGATATTCGTATCCTTGAATGGATGATCGCTGAATTCAAAAAAGATCAAGGTATCGATTTGAAAAATGATAAAATGGCGCTTCAACGTTTGAAAGAAGCGGCAGAGAAAGCAAAGATCGATTTGTCGTCAACTCAAGAAACAGACATCAATCTTCCATTTATCACTATGGACCAAAGCGGTCCTAAGCACTTACAGTTAAAACTAACTCGTTCTAAGTTTGAACAAATGGTTGAAGACCTAGTTAACAAATCGGTTGAGCCATGCAGACAAGCATTGAAAGATGCTGGTTTGAAAAACACTGAAATCGACGAAGTTGTTTTAGTGGGTGGTTCGACTCGTATCCCAGCTATCCAAAAAGCCGTTAAGGACTTCTTTGGTAAAGAGCCAAATCGTTCAGTTAACGTGGATGAAGTGGTTGCGATTGGTGCTGCGGTTCAAGGTGGCGTGTTATCTGGTGATGTAAAAGACGTTCTATTATTAGACGTAAATCCTTTATCGCTTGGTATTGAAACTCTGGGTGGTGTGATGACTCCGCTAATCGAAAAGAATACAACGATTCCGACTAAGAAATCGCAAATCTTCTCGACAGCTGCGGATAACCAACCGGGCGTGGAAATTCACGTACTTCAAGGTGAACGTAAAATGGCTCCAGATAATAAATCTTTGGGGCGTTTCGAGTTGACTGGTATTCCATCAGCGCCTCGTGGTGTTCCTCAAGTTGAAGTTACGTTTGATATCGATGCGAATGGTATCTTGAACGTATCAGCAAAAGATATGGCGAGTGGTAAATCTCAACAGATCAAAATCACAGCGCAAAGTGGTTTGTCTGAAGAAGATATCAAAAAAGCAATTAACGAAGCTGAATTACGTGCTGAAGAAGATAAACAAAAACTGGAAGCAGCTAAGAACAGAAATGAACTTGAAAATCTTGTTTACCAAACAGAAAAACTAGTTAAAGACAGCGGCGCTAAAATTCCAGATGGCGAGAAGAAAACTCTAGAAACTCTAGTGGCGGATGCTAAGAAAGTTCTAGATAACAAATCTTCAACTGGTGACGAGCTAAAAACTCACTTCACTAAGTTACAAGAGGCGTCTCACAAATTATCATCTGAAATGTACAAAAACGCAGGCGGCACTCAAGGCGCAGCCCCAGGCGGCGAACAAACAGCTGATACCGGCGCTGCCAAAAAAGAAGGCGACGATGTTATCGACGCTGACTACAAAGACGTTAACTAATCCCGTTAATACAATTAAAGAAAGCAACAAGAGGCCGGTAGAAATACCGGCCTTTTTTTTTGGGTGCCAGGCTACTTTTCCGGACGCACCGCTTACGGAAAAGTCATTAGGGTGCCAGGTCCTAAAACTACCAAAAACCGACTCGGCTTAAACTGTGACATTTAAAGTGCCATGCCAAATAGTCTCAGCGGCTATTTAATATCGCTTATAACCTATTTTTTGTGATTCTTGGTTTCTTTAGGACCTGGCACCTTAGTCTTCGATTTTCTTTTTTAGGTCGGCTAGGCGTTTGATGTAGCGGTGGGTGCGTACGGCTTCGTCTTTGGGAAGTTCTGTGGATTGGATGGCTTTTGAGATGCGCTCTAGGGGTTCTTTTTTTAATCCTTTGTTCGCTTCGATCTCTGACACTAAGTAAATCGCGCGAAGTTGATTGTCTCCGTATGAGTATGTCAGTGCATTTTGTGCGTATTTAAGAGCTTCGTCCCAGTCTTTTAAGTCTTTCAATACGCTTGCGTAGTTGTAATGGAATGTGAATTCACGTGGATAGACGTCGATGATTTTTTCGTATTCGGCGCGGGCTTCTTTTACAGCACCAGATTTGTAGACCGAATAAATGCGTTCCAGATTATAACCACGGTTGGTTGTTGGGTTCTGTTTGTATTTTGCAATAAGGCTTGCGTACTCTTTTGCGATTTCGGCATGGGCTTTTTTCTCGTTGTCGGCTTGTCCTAATTTTTCAAATGAATCGGCTTTGTAGTAAAGCAAATCTAGGCGTGTGATTAGGTTTAAGTCTAAATTTTTCTTCGCTAGCGCTGCGTCCACTTTTTTAATATTCGTTTCGTGAACCCATTTTTTTAAATCTTCGTCTTTTAATGTGTCGGCCGTGTTCGTCATTAAATCCAGTTTTTTGTTGTACAAATCAGAAACAGGAAACTGTTCAAGCAGGCTTTTTAAAAGTGGTATTTGTGTTTTGCTGAGCTGACCTTTATTGGCTTTCGATTCTGCCAGCAGAGGCAACAGAAGTGCGAGTTCTTTTTGAGTGAGCGTCACGTATGCGTCTTGCATTGCTTGAGAGATATACGGCAGAGTCGCTTCGTAATTTTCGGTGACAACTAAAGCATCAATAATTTCTGAAGCTAATTTTGGATTTGGTTTAGATTTGTAATCTTCTATTTTCTGAGTCAAACTGGTGTTCTTGTTTTTAACGGCATAGTCCATAAGTTTAACGATTTGTTTTTCAGGAAGCGATCCAAGAAAACGAGTGATTTCTTGGCCTGTTGATGTCGCTAGCACAACTGTAGGATAACCAGTCACAGCGTATTTAGATTTTAATTCCCATGAAACTTTGTCATCAGCATCAAGTTTTAACAGCACCATATTTTTAGCTTTGCCTGCAAACCCCGGAGTATTGAAAACAGTTTCATCAAGGATGTTGCATGGCGGGCACCATGTTCCAAAAAAATCGATGAATAGAGGTTTGCCACTGGTGCGGGCGATTTCCAAAGCCATCTTCGGATCGTTCGTAATAAATAATTCTTTCTTATAGGCTAATTCTGACTTGGCAACACCGGAAGCCGCCTCAGATGGTCCATTGATTTCAGCGGCCGATACTGTGATGCCACCTTTGCTTGTGAACTCAGGCTTAGTTGAAAGTTTTTTGATATCCTCGCACGATACCGCCATATTTTGTGGTGCACAGAATGTTTTCTTGTCATCACAAACATACGTCTGAATTTGATAGTCACATTTTCCTTCGCTGGATACAGTGGCCTCTAACAACATTGGAGTTAATGTCGAAGGTTTAACGTCTTGGCCACTTTTTAATACCTTCGTTGGTGCCTCAAGGTTGTAGTGATGAGCCGTGTTGGGTTTTACTTTTAAAACTAAACTTGTTCCTGATTTTTCTAAACGTGCCGACTGAAGGGATTTTCCAAAGGCTTGAGCCAATGCACTTTGGTCATGACCGATCACGAAAACTAGAGTGGTTACTAAAATTGACTTAAACATAAAACCTCGCTGTCCTATTTCTATATCCGCACAAAAGTGTTGGTCAAACTAGAACTTTGCTATAGCGTTAAGGGATGGGAAAACACACCTTAATTCAAGATATCGTTGGCCATACGCCACTTCTTTATTTGCCGAGTTTAAGTAAAAAATCAGGTTGTCATATATATGCCAAGGCCGAGTACTTAAATCCCGGTGGTTCCGTTAAAGACCGCACGGCCTTAGGCATCATACAAGATGCTGAAAAGCGGGGGGTATTGAAACCAGGGATGACCATTGTTGAAGGCACAGCCGGTAATACGGGTATTGGTCTTGCGACGATAGCCGCTCAGCGTGGGTATAAGTGTTTGATGGTTTTGCCTAACAATCAAAGCATTGAAAAATATCAAACACTAGAGGCCTTGAATGTAGAAATTAGAAAATTTCCACCATGTCCTTTTGCTGATCAAAATCATTTCTATCATCAAGCACGACGTATTTCCGAAACCGATCCTGAGAAATATTTCTGGGCTAATCAGTTTGAAAACACCGCGAATTTCCAAACTCACTATGATACGACCGGCCCCGAGATATGGCAGCAAGCCGACCGCAAGGTCGATATATTTTGCAGTGCTGTTGGTACCGGTGGAACCTTAGCCGGAGTTTCCAAATACCTAAAAGAGATGAATCCAAATTGTCATATCGCTTTGTTGGATCCCATGGGATCGGGTTTGTTTGAATATGTGCAGTCAGGCCAAATGAAGTCCACGGGAAGCTCAGTCACCGAGGGTATTGGTATCATGCGTGTCACTGAAAATTTCAAGCAAGCGAAGGTCGATCAGGCATTGCAAATCAATGACGATCAAATGATCACGATGCTGTATTATTTGGCTAAACATGAAGGCCTATTAATCGGTACTTCGGCGGCCTTAAATGTTTATGGTGCTTACCAGTTAGCAATGAAAAATAAAGGCTCTGGTAAAAATATTGTTACTATTTTGTGCGATAGTGCCTTGAGATATCAATCTAAAGTATTTAACTCTGAGTGGCTTAAAGAAAAGAACCTGACTCCGTCCGAGAATCTTGATTAACTTTTAGAGCTAGCAGCCTAGTTTCTAATGTTTATCAGGAGGCTTTATGTCATCTCTACCAGCGATTCCCGTCAAATCAACGTTCAAAGAAAAAACCGACTCTGATAGTAGAATTAACTGGGATCAATACCAAAAGATGTATAAGCAATCGATTGAAAATCCCGAGGAATTTTGGGGTCAGCAAGCCGAGCGTTTAACGTGGATCAAGAAATGGGACAAAGTTAAGAACACCTCGTTCAAAAAACCAGTCTGTATAAAGTGGTTTGAGGGCGGGGAACTGAATGTATCTTACAACTGCATCGATCGTCATTTAGAAAAATATGGCGACAAGACGGCATTCATTTGGGAACCGGACAACCCAAAAAATGAGTCAAAAAAAATTACTTATAAACAATTGTCAGTTCATGTAAATAAATTCGCCAACATTCTAAAACAGCAAGGTATTAAAAAAGGTGATCGGGTAACGATCTATATGCCGATGATTTTGGAAACGATATACGCTATGCTGGCGTGTACTCGCATCGGCGCGATTCATTCGGTTGTATTTGGTGGTTTTGCTCCCGAATCGATCGTTGATCGCATTAACAATGCCGAATCAAAATTTGTAATTACTGCGGATGAAGGCTATCGCGGTGGAAAAACCATTCCTCTAAAAGCCAATATTGATCAAGCTCTTGAGAAAACTAAAATTGTAGAGAAAGTGATTGTAATTAAACACTCCGGCAATTTCGTTAATATGAAAGCTGGCCGTGATGTTTGGTATCATGAGCAACTTCCTAGTGTATTAGATACGTGTGAACCCATAAAGATGTCCGCCGAAGATCCCATGTTTTTATTGTACACGTCAGGATCTACGGGAAAACCGAAAGGTGTTTTACATACGACCGGTGGATACTTGTTGTATGCAGCTATGACTCACAAATTTGTTTTCGATATTCACGACACTGATGTTTACTGGTGTACTGCCGATGTTGGCTGGGTAACGGGCCACTCGTACATCGTTTACGGACCACTATGTAATGGTACTACGAGTGTGATTTTCGAAGGTGTTCCTAATTTTCCCAATTCATCACGTCTATGGGAAGTCGTCGATAAACATAAAGTCTCTGTATTCTATACCGCGCCAACGGCGCTTCGTTCCTTGATGAAAGAAGGCGAAGGTCCCGTCAAAGTGACGTCGCGAAAATCTTTGCGAGTTCTGGGCAGTGTGGGTGAGCCCATCAATCCGGAAGCTTGGATGTGGTATTACACGGTCGTGGGTGATGAACGATGTCCTGTTGTGGATACATGGTGGCAAACGGAAACGGGCGGGATCATGATTTCGCCTCTTCCCGGTGCGACTCCGTTAAAACCAGGATCGGCAACCCTTCCATTCTTTGGCGTGCAGCCGAAGCTGTTAACTCCGGAAGGTTTTGAACTTAAAGGTGATGCCGAAGGCGTACTTGTACTAGCCGATTCTTGGCCCGGACAAATGCGTACCGTGTATCAAGATCATGGCCGATTTGAAGAGACTTATTTTTCTACCTACGCGGGTTATTATTTCACAGGAGATGGGTGTCGTCGTGATGCCGATGGTTACTATTGGATCACCGGACGGGTTGATGACGTATTGAATGTATCGGGTCATCGTTTAGGAACAGCAGAGATTGAAAGTGCTCTTGTTTCCAATCATAAAGTGGCTGAGGCTGCCGTCGTTGGCTATCCTCATGATATTAAAGGGCAGGGAATCTATGCTTATGTGACATTGAAAGTGGGCATTGCAGCGTCGGATGAACTTAAGAAAGAATTAGTCCAATGGGTCCGTAAGGAAATTGGTCCGATAGCGACACCTGATATTTTGCAATGGGCCCCGGGGCTGCCAAAAACTCGATCGGGCAAAATCATGCGTCGTATTTTGCGTAAAATCGCAGAAAACAAAACCGGTGAGCTAGGGGACACTTCGACATTAGCCGACCCGTCGGTAGTTGAGGATTTAGTAAAAAATCGTCAAAATTTAGTCAGACTTTAAAAGTGTAAGCAGAATAAAAGCAGACCAGATACGGCCAGGGCTTTGATAGCTTTTTGGCTGTACACTAATGTGGGCCTGTAGTATCTAAATTCCATAGCGCAAGGAGTATTCTATGAAGTCAATGAAAGCGGGATCTGAAATTCTATTTGTATTATTCTTGGTAGTTCTTGGCGTAGTCAGCCGAATGATTCCACATCCTTGGAATTTCACGGCTATTGGCTCGATGGCGCTATTTTCTGGTTTTTCAATGAAATCAAATAAGTACTTAGTTGTGATTCCATTTGTTTGTTTGATTCTCTCTGATGCTTTGATTGGATTTTACGATGGCATGATCTATACATATATCGGTTTTGCGGTAAGCATATTGTTATCGGTTGCCTACTTCCGCAAACAAGAGGTTCTTTCATTCGGTGGTCGAGTGATGACTTTGAGTGGTTTGTCGGTTGTTTCTAGTTTTATATTTTTCCTAATCACTAACTTTGGTGTTTGGAAAGGTGCTTCGTTTTATTCTCAAGATATGTCTGGTTTAGTCACATGCTATGTAGCTGGTTTGCCATTCTTGTTCAATCAAGTCGCTGGCGATTTGTTTTACGCTGGAATCGTATTCGGTTTGTATGAATATTTAACCGCATCTAAAAAAGGCGTTCGCGTAACAGCTTAATTTATTTGGTGGGCTTAATTTTTTTATTCATCTCAGCTACGCGTTCAATTTGAAGCGTTTTAAATTTTTCTAATTTACTTCGTACAGATGAATCAGAATTAGCCAATATAGATACGGCTAAGATTCCCGCATTGTAGGCGTTGTCGATTGCTACGGTTGCAACAGGAACGCCTTTAGGCATTTGTACAATCGACAGCAACGAGTCCATACCTTGAAGATTTTTTTGACTGATCGGAACGCCAATAACTGGCAGAGTCGTTAACGAAGCAATCATACCCGGTAAATGAGCAGCACCGCCGGCACCAGCAATAATAGCTTGGTAGCCATTTTCCACAGCAGACAAAGCAAACTCATACATTTTTTTGGGAGTACGGTGGGCGGATACGACTTCTAAATGAAATGAAATACCAAATTCTTTTAAAGCGCCGACGGCATCGTTCATGACTTTAAGATCACTCTCACTGCCCATGACAATGGCGATACGCTTGGGACCAGAAGATGTTGGTTTTGTTTTTTTCATTTTTATCTCCTAGAGTTTAAAGCGTTTTCGTTCGCTTTGCGCCAGTTTTAATAAATTTTTAGAAGTCATTACATTGGACGTGTAATTGATGTGGCCCATCTTGCGACCGTTGCGATTTTGAGTTTTACCGTACCAATACAAAGTGCCCGAAAGATTTTTTGGAACCATAACTGGTTGTTCGTTCGTTCCTACTAAATTCACCATGCAGAATTGTTTCGAACGCGCAGTTACCGGAATAGATAGATCCCAGTTTAAAATAGATTTTAAATGTAGAGTGAATTGATCTTGCGACAAGGCATCCATCGTATAGTGAGCCGAATTATGAACCCGAGGGGCTGTTTCATTTACTATGAGTTCGTTTCCATTGACGAAAAATTCAAATGTCAGAGCGCCGACGTAGTCGATCTTTTTCATCAGTGAATTTATTTTCATTTTCATTTTGTTAAAATAGGAATGCTGAATCGGACCAAAAACATAATCGCATTTGTTTTGGCTCTGTTTCGAAAAAACTAATGGAGTGTGGGTTGTTTGTCCTTTTTCATTTCTGAAAAAAGTGGCTGCACATTCGTAGTCAAAAGAAATAAAAGACTCAGCTATGAAACCAACTTTATAATCAGTGATGTTTTCAACTAACTTTTGGTGATCTTTCTTGTTTTTAACGATGAACGTTCCGTAGCCGTCGTAACCGCCGAAGCGTTTTTTCAAAACATATTTAAATTTAAAAAAATCTCCGGCGCGCCCAAGTTCTTTAGTCTCGGAAACTTTCAGAAAGGGCGATGTCTCCACAAGGTGGTTTTCAAGCAGTGTCTTTTGCAGAAAGCGATCTTGAAAGGTTTTGAGCTGGATTAAATTTGGAAAAATTTGCAAAGAGGGGGCCGCGATCTCTTGGATCAATGCTGCGTCGGCAAATTCACTTTCAAACGTCAGAATGGATATGTTTTTTAAGAACTCAGCTAGGTCTTTGGGGTTGTTTGGACTGCCTTTAACCCAATGACTGGTTACTTGTGCCGCGGGGTCGCTTCTGTTTTCAGATAAGACCCATGTTTCGATACCTAAGTTTTGTCCTTTTTCGACCAAAAATCGTGCGAGCTGCCCGCCGCCGAGGATTCCGACTGATGTAGGTGTTTTAATTGCGCTTGATGTCTTTACAGGCATGCACTAAATATACATGGAGCCTGCCAAATTTCAAGTTTATGTAAATGGCTCAGCAAGATTAATCTCCAAGATTGATCTAGGAGTAATCGTGAATCAAGTCGACTGGAAGCTCGTTAATTTTCCGCTGTGCTTAGCGCCGATGGTAGGCCTTAGTCATATCGTTCTACGGGAAATTATTCAAAGCTACCTGCCGGCTGGTGCATTAACTCTGTGGCCGTCTGAGATGTTAAACTCTCGCAAAGTTCCGGGTGAAAATTTAGCCACGACACCTGAAACAATGAAATTGGAAAATGAGACCTACTTTGTTCCCCAAATTTTAGGGAACGAGCAAAAACCAATTGAAGACACCATTAAGAAATTAAAAGAATGGGGCGCTCACGGTATTGATATCAATATGGGTTGCCCGGTTCAAAAAGCCCTAAAGCATAATTATGGCGTGGCTTTGATGGGTGATCTGGATTATGCAGCTAGTGTCGTTAGTATGGCGGCGGCCAGCAGTTCGCTGCCTGTTTCTGTGAAACTACGGGCGATTGAAAGTCAGGCTAGTGACCAGGATTTAATAAAATTTGTATCTCGTCTAGTAGACGCCGGCGCAAGTTGGATATGTATACATCCACGCGTTCCGTCACAGCAAAGGCGCGGCAAAGCAGACTGGGCACAAGTTAAATTACTAAAGCAATCGATAACAGTTCCTGTAATTGGTAACGGTGATGTGCAAACGTCGGCTGATGTGTGGCGAATGAAAAACGAAACTGGTTGTGACATGGTTATGGCAGGACGGGCTCTGGCAGCTAGGCCTTGGATGGTTGCACAAATCGCGCAAGATATGGGTTATGATGTTGGATTTGTGGCCCGTACAAGCGAAGAAGAAGCTACTGAATATGGATTGTGCTTACTAAAATATATTCAGCTCTCTAGAAAATATTTCGGTAACAATCTAGCCCTTAGGAAAGTAAATTTTTATTTAAGAACAACGACTCCATGGATTGAGTTCGGCCATTCATTGATTGGTATCGGCCAAAAAGCTAAAACGACGGAAGATCTAGAATTAGCCGTGATCGAATTTTTCAAATACGGCCACCGAATGAGCGCTTACACAGAGCTGCGCCAGTAGCTATTTTGCGAGCATTGGTTCAAGCTTGTTGTCATGCTCAAGTGCTACTAAATCCGTATAGCCACCAACTAATTCTTTGTTAATTAAAATGATCGGCATTGTCGTCCAACCCGTTTCGTTTTTCATATGATCCATTTCCGCTTGATTACCAGTGAGGTCAATTTCTTCAAATGGAATATTGCGAGCATTTAAAAAATTGATAGCACGGATACAGAATGGGCATGGGTCTTTTGTGTAAATAACTACTTTTGCATTTGTTTTCATAGATCTAGTATAGCGTATTTTTATATATAAGGGTAGAAAGCATGTTGAACGACAATCAGTTTAAACGGAATATATTTGAGCCTATGTCTGAAAATGAGAAAGTCGAGTAATCAGCGCTAGGAAACGCTTATCTTGGGCCATAAGCTTAAGAAAATCGATCTTAGCTAATGACTCGGGTGTTACAGTCATTCCGTGAAGTCGCAGATAGAACGTGGTTGTGACCCAGCGGAAGCGTGGGTTTAGTTCAAATGCGATTTTAGACACTGACCGCATAGTTTTCTGAACGGCAATAGGTTGTTCGTGCAAATTAAGAAGTTCCAGAAGCTGCGTAAAATCGGCATCTTTAATTTTCTCGTGCAAGAAATTTGAAAATAGGTAGCCGCCGATTAAAAACTTAATGATTGAGGCTAGACCGGTTTCAGTCACTAGTTTTTTCAGCTGTGATCGGTTGTCGGGCATGAAAATATAAGAGTTCAATTCGTAGAAAATACGATGAGCTGTATCTTCGGCATCCATAATTCCAAGCAATTCACACGTATTGGAAAAAGATTCTTCAATTAATAATCGGAAAATCACGTTTTCTGGGTTAATTTCGTTTTCAAAAATTGAATCCGAGAACGATCTAGAAATTGCGTGGCAAGATTCGTGAAACACATGATTTTGTTTTAAATTATCAGTGACGTCATCCCAGACAGTTACATTTCTAATTTTATTTTCTACATCCGCCAACACGGTGACGTTATCTATATAGGGAATCGTTTTGCTTTTTAATATGGCTTCTAACTGACTTAATGGAAGCGCAAGATATCTAGAATCACTTTGATCCGTATATTTAAATCCCATACGGACGGCTGTCTGTCGGACATTCCCGAAGAGTATATTGTTCTTAATTAGAAATCCGTCGCCGAAGTTTTTAGGTAATCCTAAATCAGTCTGATTTTGTTTGTGGAGTTCAAGAAGGCGAGCTAGTTTCATGAGGTTTAACAGGTATCTAGGAACGCTGATAATCGCAAGATCTAATTAGGCTTTTTGAGGTTTTTATAGTATGGTTGGCCTGATTGAAGTTTAAATATATTATCCCTCCATTGTATGAACGTTTTTTCCCAAAAGGTTTTTGGTCGTCTTCGCTTGTTGAAACAAAAGCTACGTGCCATCAATGCATTCAGGCTCCAAAGAAATATAACGATGATTTGAAATGTTGTACGTTTTGGCCATTTATACCTAACTATATCGTTGGGCAGATTTTACTCAGTACTGACGAGAAGTATAAAGAGGCAAAGACTTTAATTACCAGCCATATCGAAAAACGACATTGGAATTTGCCCATCGGGCTAGTGGCTCCCCCTGACTATCAAATCGAATTCAAAAAGAACAAGAAAAAAATATTTGGACGAGATGAATCGTTTTTGTGTCCCTACTATTCCCGAGCAAACAACAATTGCAGCCTATGGTTATATCGAGGCAGCGTTTGTACTAGTTTCTTTTGCGAATCGAGTTTTGGAAGATCGGGACTTGAATTTTGGCATCAGTTTGAAAACGTTTTCAGTTATTTAGAAATGGGTATGTCGCAAGAAGTTTTAGTCTACAAAGATTTTTCACCCAGAGACGTGAATGAGCAGCTTGAGTTTTTAATGGTCGAAGAAAAATTAAAATTAGGTCTTCCGAAGTACAAAAAAATTTGGAAGCATTTTTATGGCAATGAAATCGAATTTTATATTCAAGCCGCGCAATTTGTGAATCAAATGCCAGACTCGCAAGTACAAGAAATTTTGGGTGAGACGGGCATCAAGATTCGAAAACAAATGATGGTGTCGTTCAAAGAAGCGAAAATCTAGTGGATAGACAGCAACCCTCTATAGTCGCTACCTAACTAGATTTTTTTTAATCCACTCAAAATCTGTTTTAGTGACGGGTTGTATACTTAAACGTTGTCCACGTTTTAAAACAAGTAAATCGCTGAGTTCTTTAGTCACTTTTAGCTTTTCAAGTGGGACAAGTTCCTCGAACTTTTTCTCGAAGCCGACTTCCACGCAATACCAAATTGGTTTCTCTTTGGTGGCTTTGCTGTCAAAATACTTTGATTTTTTGTCGAACTGAGAGGGATCGGGTTGCTTTTCTTTAGTAACGACGGCTAGCCCAGCAATGCCGGGAGGCTCACAGCTTGAGTGATAAAATAGAATTTCATCGCCTTTTTTCATGTCGTTCATCATAAAATTGCGTGCTTGGTAGTTACGCACGCCTTCCCAAAGAGTCGTTTTGTCCTTTTTTAAGTGATCAATCGAAAACACATCGGGTTCCGACTTCATAAGCCAAAAGTTTTTCATAGTAGGTACTATATAAAGCCTCTGCTATCCAAAAGTCGAGATAATAGTTAAACAACTGTTTTTACGAACATTTGTGGTAACATCGAGATATGGATATATATGCGTTTGTGCTTGAAGATGAAGATAAGTTTCAAAAACAAATCTTCCAAGCCCTTAGAAAAATCAATCCAAAACTTAAAATCCGCTTTTTCAACACTCTCGAAGATTTTTCAGCATGGATCGCGCATTTTATTAAAGAGGGCCTATCTGTTGTAGAAACGGCGGGCTTTCGGCTGGCCGAGGATACCGAGATCGAATCCGTCGGTGGCGAAAAAAACGTACGTCTGTTGATGTGCAAGTCAGAAAACCTTGGTGTCCAGTCTATTTCCTTGATTGGTAAAACGATCGATTTGTTTGCGCGAAAAAATTTGTGTACCAAAGAAGAGAAAACGGCTGTTGTATTGACCGCCTTTGATCATGAAAAATTTGATTTGAAAAGTTTAGAAGCCAGCTTTGTAAACAACATTATTTTTAAACCATTTGATGCCTTGATTTTGGAAGAGCACACTCGTTATGCATTAGTCGGTCGTAAGAAACCAAATGATGAAAACTTCAAAAGTAATAAACTAGAAGCGCAAGTAGAAATGGTAAAAGATATTCCGTGCGAAGGTTTTTCTGATCTTGGGTTCATTACTATCAGCGATCGAGAAGTTGTTACAGGATCCATATCAAAATTTTACTCCACTGAGTTTGCTTCTGAGGCAGTCAGAAGCGTTATGGCCAAATGTGTAAAGTCGATACCCAACACGGGCAAAGATCAAACAGGATTTCTGTGCTGGATGGAATACTTTGCGTTAGAAGTTGGGCAGATAAAAAAGTTTCGAAAAGACTTAATTAACGAATTTCCGACTGGTCACATGGATTCACGAATAAATGAGTTCAAAAAGAATATCTTAATTTTGGATTCTTTGGGTGATCAAGATCTATCGTCTTCGTTAAAACGGTATTTTCCAAAAAGCGCCACCTTTTATTATAGTAGCTGGGACCGTTTTGCTTTTGACTCGACTCCGGAAGCCTCTGGCTTGTTAGTGGAGAAGGACGTTCCGATTCCTAGTGGCTATAAAATGACACTCGATGGAACTGGCCACTACATAATTGGTCAAGATCCTAAAAGTGAAACTGATTTGGTTTTTGGTGAAGTTTTTAGTGAAATAAAAAAGAAAGACTTCCATGTTTTACTTTCAGCCGATGGCAAAAAAGAATGGACTGAAGTATTTAATGCGAAGCAGATAACACCGGGACGCGAGCCAATTCTAGTTATAAATAATCTTGGCAAAATATTTATGGCGCGGCTGGTTCAGTTCAGACGCACGCAGAATGCAGCAAATATGTCGGTGATCGAGATTATGTTTTCTGAGCTTACAATGGCCGAAAAAGTCGCCTATTTGAAAAGTAAAAGTCCGATTCCAAAAACTGTGGATGTCGTCATCGCCTCTATCGATATGATGCCGAAAATTATCGAAAGTAAATTGTATCCTAATGCCAAACGTATTCTGATTGTACCAGATCAAGTAGGGGACAAAGACAAGCGAGAATGGGCTCCGTTGGTGTACGATATTTTTGAGTCACCGGCCGATAGAAACTATTTAGTTAAGCGCATATATTTATCGTTCATGGAGAAATTCACTTGGACAGTAAATCACTTTAACAAAGTCAAAACAGATATTCAATCGGCACAACAAATACAAATCGATGAGATTTCAGAAGCGGGCATAGTATTTAAATATCATCGACCTCTAGAAATTGGATCGTTTAGACGATTCTACCTATGGACGCCGAACGAAGTTGAGCTTCGAGATTACCACGCTAACTGCAATTATTTTGAAGAAGTCAAAGATGGTAAAACTACCGTCTACAATCATCATTTTGTTTTCTTTGCTATGAAAGATTATTATTTGAAAAATATTCGTCTTTGGGTTCGTGAGAACTATATCCTAAGTAAATCGAAAGAATAAGGCTAGTCGCCTTTTGCTAATACTACCCAGGTAATGCCATCACCACCATTTTCTGGCGTTCCCGCTTTCCATTGTTTTATCAGTACGCTTCGCGACAGGTAAGAACGAATTGCTTTTTTTAGAACCTCAGTCCCGTGCCCGTGAATGACCTTGATTCGGTCTTCTTGATTCTGAACAGCGCGATCTAATATATCCTCTAGTTCACTGATAGCTTCTTCTGCTGTTCTACCACGTAAATCTACCGTGCGATCTTCATCTATAAGCGACACTGAAAACTGGCTCGATTTACGCACTAGTTGTGCCGTGGGATTTGATTGTTTATCTGGCGGTTTGAGTTCCGTCCAGTGCACTTGCAAGCGAAGTGAGTTCGAGAAAACCAAAATCTCGCCCTTGGCATTTGGTTGTCCTTGGACCAAGCCATCTTGTCCCAATGATGAAATGTAGACTTTTGAACCAGCTGGGAATTTTTTAATAAACTCATCGGCCGTTTCAATTTTTTTAATTTCTACAGGTTGAGCTTTTACAATTTCAGGAAGATTAAACTTGATGTCTTGAAGCTGACGATGTTTATCAAGCGCCGTTTGAGCATTCGCTGTTTGAATAGCGTCGTCCACTTTCTTTTTGGCCTGCTTAACTTCACGATCTAGAATTTGGGTCTTTTCGTCGTTAAAAGCTTTAATCATTTTCTCGTATTTATTTTTCTGACCATTGTAATCGTGAATTTCCTTTTTTAGTTTTTGTTGGAGTCCTTGGATTTCCTTTTTCAGTTCTTCAATATTCTCACGAGCTTCAATGCGCGCACGAGTTTCTGGCGACAGTAAATCGATCGCGCGGGTAATGATTTCACTCGCAACGCCTTGGCGTTTAGCCATCTGTATGGCAAATGATTGCCCTGGAATCCCAGGTAAAAATTGATACGTCGGTTTACCTGACGTTTGATCGTATTCTAAACTTCCATTCATAACACGATCAGATTCGTTCCAACCGATTTTTAATTGGCTTAAATGCGATGTAATAACGGCGAAAACCTGATTCTTGCTGTAGGCTTCAATAAAGCTTCGACCTAGACAGGCACCTTCCTCAGGATCGGTTGATCCACAGATCTCATCGATCAAAATCAGTGAGTCATGAGATTTCTTTTTTGCCGATTCCTGCAAGATTTTTAAATGGGCGGCGAACGTAGATAATTCTTGGTCGACACTTTGCGAGTCACCAATGCTGATAATAATTTCCTTGAAAAAGGGAATTTTAGATTGAGGCTGTGCACATATCGGAATTCCACAACGAGCCATTTGGGCGGCGAGTCCGATAGATTTCAAAAGAACTGTTTTACCACCCGCATTGGGGCCCGATAGTAAAAGGATGGATTTTTCTGAGTCTAATTGAACCGAATTGGAAATGACGCCCTTTTGACTTAAAATCAAAGCCGGGTGTTTCAGTTCAATTAAATCAATTTCATCATCTGTGAACTCGGGAACTTTCGCTTCGAGCGCCACAGCCAGTTGGGCCTGAGCTAATCGTAAATCAGTTTTCTCCAGAATTACAAAAGAGCGTTCGAAATTACTTATTTGATGAAATAGATATTTAGAGATTTCTTCTAGTAATCTCTCGATTTCCTCTTCAATTTCGACATCAATTTGTCGTAATCGATTGTTGAGTGGAATTACTTTTTCCGGCTCGATGTAAACCGTTTGTTTCGTCTGTGAAGAGGCATGAATAACACCCGGAACGTAGTGCTGCATTCCTGATTTTACAGGAATAACTAAACGTCCTTCACGAAGAGTAACGTATTTTTCTTGGAGATATGATTCCATCTGAAAGTCTTTAACTAGGCGGTCAAGTTGATGTTCAAGTTCATTACGAAGTTTATTTTTTTCATTGAACAAGCGAAATAGTGTTTCACTGGCATCCGTTCTGATTTCGCCTGTTGGGCTCATTAATTGATCGATGGCTGATAGAGGCTCATCGGCTTTCATCAATTCGTGTTGAACGTAATGACACCAAGGTGTTGTGTATTCAGTCAGTGCTTCTTTCAGAGCTAAAATTTCCATACAGAATGTCCGCACATCGCGAAGCTCAATCGTTTTAAGTACGGCTTTTTTTCTTAAACGAATAATCCAATTTGAGTAGTGATCAAGCGATTCCATGAATGGGCGTATGCCGCCGGCAATGATTTGTGTCGCTTCGGCAATTTCATCGAATGAGCGGATGGCTTCATCGCGTTCTTTTTTTGGAACCATGTTTTTAGGAATTTGACTCTTAACAAAAGCGCTGGTGCAAAATCCTTCGATCTTTTTTAAGAGCAAATCCCAATCAAGATTTTCTAAATTTGTCATAGACTCCATTTACCAACAAATGCAGCAAGAAAGCAATCAAGATGACAATCCACAAATAGTGGCCGATGCGAGTAAAAAAAGTCGTTTCTGGATTATTTAGATACGGAACTACTTGTCGCTTTGTCCACTCTGTTTGCCAAGGAGAACCGGGAGCTACGTCACCATAAGCGGTCACAAATGTTGTAATTCCCGTGTTAGTCGATCGAATTAACGGTCGTCGTGTTTCTATGCTTCGAGCCAAAGTCATATACGAGTGTTGATATGGCTCAAAAGGAATTCCAAACCAAGAGTCGTTCGTTACGTTGACCATAACTTCGGCACCTTTGTTTGCGAGGCCTACGGAGAATTCTGGAAATAAGCCTTCGTAGCAAATTTGTGCGCCAATATGAACATAGTCATTTTTAGATTGGTCTTTGGGGTAAACCAAAATGGTCGGCCCCGGTCCACGTCCAAAATTGGAAACGAAGGGTAAAATTTTTCCTAATATCGGGAATTTTTCACTGAAGGGTAGATATTCGCCAAACGCCAATAGCTGTGTTTTGTGGTAGGCGCGTGTCAGTTCGTGGCCGCTGGAGTCTAGCAAAAATAGAGCATTGAATACAGATCGCTCGGGGTCTGTTATAGCTGGATCTTTAGAGAAGGCGCCGGTAAGGAGCGCTTTTTGATTTCGAACTAAAAATTCAGAAATGAATTTGTGATTTTTTTGATGTGCAAACGAAGTATTCAAGTATTCGGGGATGGCGACCTCGGGCCAAATAATTAAATCGACGTCTGCATTTTCGATCAGGCCAGCGTCACTCATTTGAACATACTTTTTCGCAATTTCGTCTCGGAAGCCTTTACCTTTTTCTGCGTGCATTCGTTCCAGGTTTCCAATGTTAGCCTGAACTTGGAGAACTTTAAGTTCGCTGTCTGTAGCGCGCCATTTTTGTGCGTGGACATAGCCAAGAACATTTAGAGCGGCAAATATCAAGATCGTGATGGCTAACGGCTTAATCAAAGGTTTTAGCGCGAATTTTTCTGAAGAGGTACGGAATGCAAAATAAAAAATAGCAGCTTGAGCGACATAAGTAAGAAACGATAGTCCATCAAAGCCAATTAGGTCGGCCAGCTGATAGATCGGCAGTTTCGACCAAAAAACTGTGTAACCCAGGTGCCATGGAAAAATACCCGGCCACAGGGTTTCACACAAAAATGCCAACGCTGCCAAAGAGATCACGCTGTGACCAAAGCTCAAACTGAGTTTTCTTCGGATAAGAAAAATAAAATATGTAGAAAGGGCGATATATATGTGCGCTAGAGCGCAGAACAGAAGTAATACGAGAATGGAGACAATCCAAGGAAATCCACCAAATGCCTTGGCAGTGTAGGCGATCCAGTGGAAACCGATCAGTGTGAGAGTGAATTGTGTGACCCAGCCGGCAGTGAAAGCTTCGCGAGGTGTTTTCGCATGGAAAAATACCCAGTACCACAGCGGCAGATAGCTGAAAAACAGTCCCCAAGGGTAAAAGGGGATATAACTTGTGCCGATGATCAAACCACTTAAAATACCTAGACGATATTTCTTGAAAAACCCATAAATCTTGTTCATGATTATTATATTGAATGGATATATGGATAAAATAACAACTGAAAAATTAAACACTCCGGAAGATTATTTAACGATTCGCTGCCCACAGTGTTTAAAGCTTTATATGGTTCAAGAAGAACAAATACAGACAGTGTATCCAGAATTCACATGCACGAGTTGCCAATGTCATTTTGCTTTCGAATATCCAGTGCCGAATCGTGACTCAATCCTGACATTTCAAGTATCACCGACACAATTTGATTTTAAAAAGAAATGCCCTAAGTGTGATCACCTGCAAAGTGAGAAAAATGAAACCTGCAGTGCCTGCGGCGTTGTCATTGAAAACTTTCTTTTGTTGAAAAACGAAACGTATCCACGCGTCAGTATTGATTTAATCAAACTATGGAATGATGTTCTTCAAGAATTTGAAAACGGATACAATCACGAACTTTTTATCAATCAATGTCGATCTAAACAAAAACTAGATTACGCTGAATTTAAATATAAAGAACTGGGACGACGTGCAGGTGATGAAACGATGGTTATGCCATGGTTAGAAAAAATCAATCCACCTAAGTACGATGTTAACTACAAAGAAAAAGTAATCGACGAGCAAATCAATCAAGCGGCCATCGCAACGGTTGAAAAACCATTACCGACTGTGCTTCGTTATGCTTTGGCTGTCTATTCCTATTTAGTTAAGCATAATTGGTTCTATTTGATGGGAACATTAGCCGGGATACTATTGATTGTTATGGGTATCTCGACCCCTGGGAAACGAAACCAAATTGGTTTGGGTATCGCTTTACTGTTAAGCTCTGTGGGTTTTTACGTTTTTAGAAATAATCCTCAGCAAAAGAAAAAATAGAAATTCTATTGGGTCTGATTGTCTTTTTTGTCACCCAGGCGTTTTGGGTTGTTAGATTTCTGCACGGCTTCCATCAAGCTTTTGCCAAATGGATTCTGTGTTAATTCTCTGTTGCCCTTAGTTGTCGTACTGAATTCGTCATGTACGGGACCGGTTACCGTGACGCCATTGGCCGACATGCCTTGATCCAAAATTGTCAGAGCCTTAAATAGATTTAATGAGCGTGACGTGCGTGTCTTCAGTGCCAAGGTTGGAGACGCGTCGCCTGTCGAGAGAATGTATTTTTTAATGTCATCGAATTTAAAATCGGGTTTGTTCGCTTTTACTAATACAGCAGCGCCAGTTACGAAAGCTGTTGCTTGTGACGTTCCCGTCATAAAACCGTACGAGTTTCCAGGCAAGGTTGAAATAATATTCTGTCCCGGAGCTGCAATGTCGACTGTTTCCGTCCCAAAATTACTTGTTGAAAGCACGTCTTTACTCGGGTCCATCGCCGTCACACTGATGATGTTTGTCAGCTTGTAATCAGCTGGGTAGTAGTGAAATTGATCTGAGTTCGAACGTTCATTACCCGCAGCGGCGACGAATAAGATGCCGTTTTTTTCCGCTTTCTTGACGGCTTCGAATTCTTCTTGTGAATAGTCCGTTCCACCACCTGAGTAGTTGATAATTTGAGCACCCATTTTAATGGCGTAATTGATACTGTTGATCGTGTTTTTCAAGTTGTCTGTGTTAGTCACTTTTGGATCATAATACTTGATGATCATTAAGCTAACTTCTGGCGAAATCCCACTGATACCTTTTTGATTTCCGGCTTCAGCACCAATGATTCCCGCAATATGGGTTCCGTGGCCATGATTATCTGTCAAGTCGTTCGTTGATCCGACAAAATTCCAGCCGTAAACATCGTCTACATAACCGTTTTTATCATCGTCAATTCCATTGGACGCTTTGTCTTTTCCATTTTTATCGAGCCCTGTTTCACCCGGATTTTTCCAAAGGTTGCTTTTAATATCTTCATGATTAATGTCAATGCCTGTATCTATGACGGCGACAACAACATTTTTGCTACCATGAGTTACTTTCCAGGCACGAGCGGCATCTGATTTTTTCAAACCCCAGGCTTGTTTAATAGCAGGGTCGTTAAATAGAGCACTAGGCTCGTTTTCAACTTTATCTTGTTTAGAAATAACTTCAGATTTTTCAATTTCTCGAATACCAGATTTGCCCTTTTTTCCGTCCGTAGAGCGGCTGGCAAGGCTAGAGAAATCGGCTTCTCCATCTAAATTGAAAAATAACGCGAGCGACACAAGCGAGAACAAGAAAAATAGTCCTAAAATAATTGTGACTTTCAATGATTGCATCTACGGCTTTCCCTTTCTTCTCTTACGATTAGTTTATCGGGAAGTTGTTGTTAAAAATAATGGGATCTTGAAAATAAATAGAAAGTGTATCAGTATGAGAAAACTATGATGCAATATTTTAAAGTTTCATTTCTATTCACATTTGTTGGACTTGCGCTCTCAGCGTGGCTTGGGTTTTCGGCGCACGGCGTGGCAGGTCTAGTTCAAACTGTCTTCATCGCAGCCGTTTTAGCTGTACTTGAAATTTCCCTCTCCTTCGATAATGCGATTGTGAACGCTGTAATATTGAAAAAAATGACGCCCCTGTGGAGACATCGATTTTTAACATGGGGTATTGCGATTGCCGTGTTTGGTATGCGATTGGTATTTCCTGTGGCGTTGGTCAGTATCGTGGCGCAAATCAATCCGGTAGCGGCCTTGAACATGGCGGTTTTTGATCCTAATGCCTATGCCGAACGAATGTTATCGGCGCATCTCGAAGTCGCGGCTTTTGGTGGAAGTTTTTTATTGCTCGTCGGTTTGAAGTTTTTCTATGACGACGAAAAAGTAGAACATTGGATTAAATTTATAGAAAAACCGCTGGCTAAATTAGGTCGTTTGCGTGCAATCGAGATTGCCATCGCGTTGATTGTACTTCTTGTAATCGGTAGTTTTCTTCCAGATGAAGAACGGTTCCGATTTCTTAAATCGGGTGTCTGGGGTGTTGTGACTTACGTTGCGGTCGATGGTATTGGAGCGTGGCTCGAGTTTTCTGGTGAGCAGCAGAACGATATTAATCGTGCGAGTGCGGGAATGTTTTTATATCTGGAAGTTCTAGATGCCTCTTTCAGTTTTGACGGTGTAATCGGTGCATTCGCTATCACACAAAATCTATTTATCATAATGATTGGTCTTAGCATCGGCGCTTTCTTCGTCCGAAGTTTGACGATTATGTTTGTCGAAAAAGAGACGCTAAGTAAATTTGCGTATCTTGAGCACGGCGCTTTCTATGCAATTCTGTCGCTAGCGATGATGATGTTGCTAGATCCTTTTTTCCATATTCCAGAGTGGATCACGGGCCTTCTAGGTGCTGCTATTATCACTGTCTCATTTATTTGGAGTGTGAAGTTTGCTCCACCTTCAGAGTCAGATAAGTCGTAAGTAAAATAATCATGGCTCCCATCAGTTGTAAGGGAGCCAAAGTCTCATTTAAAAATAAATAGCCAAACATAAAAGCAAAAGGTGATTCCAGAAGAAAAAACTGACTCGCAGTCTCGGCGCTTAATGTTTTTTGTGCGCGTACCTGGATTGTAAATGCGATAATGCTAGATCCAATCGCTAATTGAAGGATGCCATACCAAGATAGAAACGAGCCGCTAGGCCACGAAATTTTTTCCTGCATCAAAAATAGCGGAACGATACAAATCAGTGTCCAAAAGTTTTGAAAACTATTAAAGCGAAACGGTGATTTTGATCGTGGTGCTAAAATCCCGACAGCGATAATTTGTAACGCCGCGATAACGGAAGATCCCAGTGTCCACCAATCACCCGTGTTGATATCTGGATTTTCAGAGAAAACATTGAGCAAAAACATTGTTCCAATTAGGGCGATGACAGCTAGACCATAGAATTTAATATCGACTTTTGCGCGAAAAAAAAACTGATTCAAAAATGGCAAGATCAGCACATAGAGGGTGGTAATAAAAGCACTTTTGGTCGCTGTGGTCGTTTGCAATCCAATAGTTTGTGGAATCATCAGCAATGCCAGTAGAACTCCCGGCCAGCAGGCTAGGCGCCATTCACTAAAGGACTCAAAAAACAGTTTTCTATCGTAGAAAAACAGACTCACTTCGCCCAAAATAAATGCGAGCAAGTAACGATAAAAAAGAACATCAGCGACAGAGAAATCTATCAACGCCCACTTCGTCGCAAGAAAGCCAAATCCCCACAATCCCCCTGCAAAAAGTAATTCTATGGCGGCTTGATTTTTAGAAATTTGTTTGTTCATTCAGGGGAATCTATATCATAATACGAAAAGATGTCCATGGAGAAAGGATTGATATGAGTTTCAAACTTGGGTTGACTGCCGTTTTGCTGAGTTCTTCTTTTGCTTTTGCCCAGACAGGTGCGAAATCAGAATATACAAAATCTACTTATTTCGAACCGGGCGAGGGAATTGTATTTCCAAATTTAGAATTGGAATACGCCCTTGATCCAAAATTACCAAATCAATTGCGAGTCGGAAATGCCGTCTTCAATCAAAAAACATTTTTAATCGAGCTGAAAGGTCTTCATCGATTAGATCCGGCATTCAAAGGACCCTTGTCTCAGAAAAATGATTGGGCACTAGTTCTTCATTGGCCAAAACAATTATTTCCGAATCCAGAAATTGAAATTATTTCGGGGACTGGTAAATCCGTTTGGAAAAAACCATTAACTGAATCTGACTTGAAATCGTGGCAAGATCGCAATGAGGCGTGGAAAAAGAAGTTAGGGACGCCAAAATTCAATCCTACTGTTTTAAATTCAAGCTTTGGTTTAATTGGCGGTAGTGAAGTGAATCGTTTGCGTGGCTTGTTAGCTAGCTCTTTTAAATTTTGCGTGTTCGCGAAAACGAGCAAAGGGGATTCTCGTTATTGCTCGCCATTGATGGAGATCAGAAAAGGTAAAAAATTATTCGCACAAAACGATTTGAAAAATCGAGTTTTGATCCAAAATGAAGAAGCAAAACCGGAAGGCATTGTAAAAACAGATCCTTTGATGCCGGCGACATTCTATGCGGAATTTGGTTTAGGTGGCAGTTATGAATTTAAAACTGACGTGCCGAAGCCAGATTTCGCTGATATCGCTGAAATCAATGATACAACATTAAAACTAACTGGTTTTGGTGTTAAACCAAACATGCCTGTTCGAATCATCACAAAAGATGAAATATCAGATCTGACTCGCTTTTTCGGATTTGAATCAACAATCAAAAATGATCGTGAGTTTTGGGAAATCACAATTCCTAAAACAGAATCCTATATTTATTTTCCGGGACCTGCTGGTGGTTTGTTTCGGCAAGTTATCGTAGCTTCAGAAGTGCCAAAAGCAAAGTCACGTATTTGGGTACATGGAGATACACCGACCTCTATTTATGGAAATGAAATTGCGATCAAAGCCTTAAAGCCTCAAGGTGCTAATGTAGAATCAGATCAAAACTCGATTGCTCCCGGAGCTACCCCTCGTGAGTTTGTTTGGAATTTTCGCGCGGATAAAAAAGGTGAGTTAAATAAAAGTTATTTAACGGTCACTCAAGGCGGAAAGACATTCACTTCGTTTTATGAAATCTACAGATCACAACCAAACGAAATCTCGGGCCGCTTCACAGGGGTCTTGGCTAACTCGGGCCAAATCATTCTAGGCGAGGTATCTTACAATCGTTGGTTTGAATCATTGCTAGGTAGAAACTCATTCTCATTCCAACGTTGGGGTTTAAATCTACGTTACTTCAAATCATTTAGTCCTTTATTCGTATCAGACGCACAAAAAGAAAATCTAACATCACTCATAGGCGACATTAAATACCGTTTCACCCCAGGTGTATGGACACGAGATGCATCTATGGGCATAATGTTCGGCTACCAAGATATAGTCTTTGGCGATTTCAACGCCACAATGGCCGGCGGTGGATGGTTCTGGGCCAGATCAATGCCAAGAGTCCTCGACAACATCTTCAACTGGGTGCCATTTATGCGCTATCCAAAATGGGTGGACGTGGAAGTCATCTATTACTTCTCACCCCTAAAATCTAACATAACGCTAAATTCCCCTTTCAGCGTAAACTTCCACGGCCAAATCCTTTGGAGCAAAAGTTTCTTCGGCGAAGCGGGCTTTGGTTTGAAACGTTATGCCTTCATCGATAAGACGTTAAATCAAGAAGTAGAACTAAATACTTTCTACGGAACGGTTGGTTTGGGCGTTAAGTTCTAGGTTGAACTCGGATACAGGAAAACAGAAAAAGAGAAGACAATGTCTTCTCTTTTTCTTTGCGCTCGCTCGTTTGAAGTTTTAAAAAATCCGAGGAATTTTCGAAGCCGGCGCTCTTTCCTCCGAAGTTTGTGTCGGGATTGAACCTGGGGTCCGCCTATTAGCAGAGACTTTGTCTTTTGGGAGGACGCCCTCCATGGGCTCAGGGCAGCCGGTTCGCTGCGCGAACAATACCGCATCCATGCGGCGGCTGAGCCTCCCAAAAGACAAAGTCTCTGCTAATAGGCAGACCGAGCTTGAATCGGAACTTCAGAGGAAAGAGCGCCGGCTTCGAAAACAATTTTGCCCACGCCGCATCCATTTTTTTATTTTGGTATTTGTAGTTCTCGCTTCGTTTTGAGTTCGGTATTTTCTATTTTTTGTATTACGATGTTATTATGTTTTTTTATAACGGGAACTGTTTATCATCGCAGTCGGATGACAAGTATTTTTCTGCAGATTTTAACTCACCACTAATTAGCAATATCATTTCATCGAAACCTTATGCCCTTCGAATGCGACGTATACGTCGATCTCTCCGCGTCAGCTCAGATCGGAATTCCTCCGCCACCGCGACCACCACAAAGCATCGCGAAAAAAAAACGGCTACGGCGTGGGTAAAAATTTTTGAAAGCGGAGCTCTTCCTTTGTTTTTAGAATTTCGATACAAGCTCGGTCTTCCTATTGAATAAGACTTTGTCTTTTAGGGGGCTCAGCCGCCGCATGGATGCGGTATTGTTGGCGTAGCCAACCGGCTGCCTGAGCCCATGGAGGGCGTCCCCCTAAAAGACAAAGTCTTATTCAATAGGAAGATCCCCGAACTCACCCCAGAACCAAATTCTACAAACAAAGGAAGAGCTCCGTTTTCAAATAATCAAAGGGGTTTTCAAAACTGCACACTGCGCTAACTGCCTAACCCGCAAGCACAACACCTAAACAATTCCAAAATAACCTGAAAATAGTTGGCGTATGCATTGCTACCACCTATCCGGGGTTCACAAGTCAGTTAAAAAAGAGTCAGATTGGCTCTTCTACCGGGGGGTAGCTTGGGTTTAAGTCAGTTATTTTTGCTTACATGTTTTTACAGTTTATTCACCTTCGCTGACAGTGTAAATATTCCAATAAAAACTGTAAAAAAACCAGCGGCCGATCTCAGTTATCAGGGTCGAAAAATCGATCCTTCTGAAGCGGCTGAATTAATGTCAAAACAAATTGATATCAGTCAACTAAACCCCGGTGACAACAAATTCTGGCAGAACAAAACATACGATGTAAGAGATGCGGCACTGAAGGCATTCCCAGTGGGCTCAGTAGGAGTTAACTTTCAAGCTACTGAAGCTGTAATCAACGAACTTCTAACTGTCACAGTTCGTGTACAAGATGCGAAAATTAAAGATCGTTTTTATCGCCTAGCCATTAGTCGTTATTCACCTTCATTTATGATGAGAGCCGCGATGCTTAGAAAGCTAGGGTATTTTATCCCCGCTCTGAAGCAGTACTCGGACTTGAAAGTACGTTTCCAAAGTGAGGCCGAAAAGGAATTGTTCCTAGACAACATGCAAAAAGGTATGGTTCTCGATGTTAGTGACACCACGTGGATCAAAGAAAACAACAAGATAGAGCACACTCTTACATTTAGTGACTGCGTCCTAGAAACACCATCCAGTGAATATTACGATTTACATTGGGGAACAACTCCCAATCCAAAAAATCCAGCCATGGTTTCGATCCTTGAATTATTCTCAAAGAACCGAGCGTTCCGTGCCTTAATAGTTCCCTACGTTCTTGTTGATTTACCAGAAAGCGTAAATCGTTTCCTTCCGAAATCTGCCAGCGTTGTGTCTGGTCATATCGTCATGAACCATCCGTTCGGAGGTGCATTCACCGGCACTACATATGAGGACGTGAAATGGTTGTTGCAGCGTATGAAAGGCTGGACGGAAAAAGATGTGCGCGAAGTAGTAGAGAATGCGAGCCTTCCAAAGGACATTGGTGAATTAGTTTACCGCAAGTTGCTTTACCGAATTAATAACATGTTTGAATTCTTTGATATGAAGACAAGCTTTCAAGCCAGCCTTCCTACGCTAGAATACGACGCCGCTGGTGGAATCATTAAAAGTGGAAAAGTGATGCAAGAAACGATTGCGCCGTATCCTTTTCGTTTTGCTCACGGAGATCCAGAAGCTCCATTTCAAGAAGGCGACTACGTTCGTTATTTTAAAATCCGCGGGATCACTACTGTCGTA
Organism: Bdellovibrio sp. 28-41-41; assembly: GCA_002256935.1. GTDB lineage: Bacteria > Bdellovibrionota > Bdellovibrionia > Bdellovibrionales > Bdellovibrionaceae > UBA2316. The sequence goes on along the minus strand of NCGL01000021.1, from coordinate 13,719 downwards.
GCGACCGCTCTTGCAGAGATGTCCAAGAAATTACAAATTCAGGATATCACTGATGTGGCCAAACAACGTATGCTGGATGTTCAGAATAAAATTAAAGATCACGTAAAGAAAAATCCACTAGAGCCGCTTTATCAAAAAGTAGAGGCCTGGGGCGGACCAGTCGCTGGCTTTAACGTTTCGGCAACTCGTCACGTATCAACAGGTACATATTTTGAAAGTACGGCGCCATTGCAACTGGTAGATAACGTGTCCGTATCGGGTTCAATTGGTTACTTCATGGGAATTGATGGTTTAAATTACGTAAAACCATTTGGCGGCGTTAATTTATCCCTGCTGCGTGACTACACTCACGTTCGTCCAATCTTGTCGGTAAAAGAAGGGGATAAAGAGAACTGGGCAAATTTAATGATTCCAAAATACATGGCTAACATTTCAAAGATTTTGAAAGAGCCAAGTGTAGTTAGCACAGCTGAAACAGTTACAGAAGAAAAAGCCAGCCTGGATCAATTTCTAAATGAATTGCGTGAAGGCGAAGTTTTCACCATCACAGATTCTATTACGACGACAGCATATGCGCAAATCTCATCATCTTTAGATGTATTGATGGGTATCGCGCCGTTAAATTTTTTAAACTCTGTAAGTCTTGGCGTGGATGCGTCTCGCGTGGTACTACGTCAAACTAGCATTACTCGAACTAAAGATGGCGTTCAAATCTACATTCGAAATCAAAAGAACTCATTGTACGGACTGACGTTAGACGTAAATTACTTTATCAATATTTTAAGAATCCGTTCACAAACAAACAACGCCGATCTAACAACGCACGCCTTTGTTGTTAATTACTATCCGGCCCTGCAACAAGTGATCGATGCCGATCAAAAACAAATTGAATTCGTAAATAAAAATAACGAAACGAAAGAGAATTTAAGACCTGTCTTGTACAGCTTATTCAATTCGCAATCTAAAGATTTGCTGTATGAGAAATTCAAGTATAGTAAATTTGAAATTGATCACGAACTAAAAACAAAAGAATTACGTACAAAATTTCTTTGGTACAGAACTATAAATATGTCGGAAGATCATTTAGTGAAGCTCCGCTATCCTAGATCTGAAACATATCCTAATCTAGATCCAAAAGATGAAGAGATCGTATTGTTTTCGGCTAAAAAAGGGGAATTGAAAGGTCGCGACTTTTTAGGTTTCGGTCTAGACATCCTGCAATCCATTTTGAATCGTAAATCTGCTGTCAGCTGGGATTTTAGCAATGATTTTAATCCGAATCCTTCCAGCACACCGTTTGGAAACTCCTACTGGCGTATCGTAAATTCAGAAGGTGATTTAAGTGTAACACAGAAAAAACCATATCCAAATATAGCAACTATTCAGCATGTATGGGGCGGATGGAATTTACCAAAAGAAAAATTCTTTAAAACCTTAGACGAAGTTGAAACGGCCATAAAAGGAGTTAACCTGTCGTCGTATCGATTGCTTGAACGCGAGAATTTCCATCAAGTTAAATCGGTGGATTTCTATCGTATCACAGCGCAATTGTCTTTGATGCCAAGTGCTTTGTCGAAGATTCATGATCTAATCAATCCAAAAGAATTTAAAGTCGATAAGCAAAACGTTAACTTTATAGTCTCTCGATTATTTAAAAAGCTATCTGAAACTCTCGGCTCACAAGAACGCGATGCTGACCGCGCCATGTTTATCGGAGTTATGTCGGTGCTTGGCAATGGTAACTATCAAACGGGCTACACTCAGTACTATTATGAATGTCAGCAGTACTTTGAGAACAAGCAGGGCGATAGTGGTGGATCTCAAAATACTTACGCTTGGTATAATGGTAGTTCGTATGAATGCCTAATGCCTTGGATTCAGAAATTAATTAATCTTTCAACGAAGTTTCCAAAAGATAAAAAAGAGCAAATTAGATGGCTAACGGAAGTTCTATATGTTTTGGATGAACGCATTCCGTTGCAGCAGTTGTTAAAATATTTAACTCCGGATAATTACATCTACCTTGTTCGCGTTAACGGTTTCAGAACGGGTGATGAAGATGGCGAAATTCAATACTTCTCGAATACTCTAGGTGATCCAACTAAAAATATCGAGTACTCAAATGGCTTGATCCAAATGTTCAGTCAAAGAACCGGAATCACGTCTGTAGAGTTAGATCGTTCGCAAGGGAGCTTCCGATGATTAAGACACTTTTCACCATTGGGATAGGCTTACTATTGACTCCATCAGCGTATTCGATAGAGCGCGCGATTTTGTCAGTAAAACCTCATCACAAGATCAAATCTAAAGATTTGAATTTGATTTTAGATTCGTCGCTTATCGTGAGCCGCAAAAATCTGTGGTCGGATAAAGAAAAAGAATTATTAAAATCACTTAACCTAAATAGATTCTCGAAAGCATGGATCGTGGAAGTTAGTACGTATGCTGATTTATTGATGCTTGAGCGCAAGATTAACCAAAATGGATTGCCATTAAATATAGATGACTATGAATTACCAATTCAAAATCTAAATGCCGACTGGCAATCACTGCAGTGGGGTATGAAAAATACTGGTCAAGCTCAGAATTTAGATTTAGATCCCGTGCAAACATTTCGCGTACCTGGTGTTACTGGCGAAGACATCCAGAAAATTCAGAACAAAGTGGGCAAGCTAAAACGAAAAGTGCGCGTGGCCGTATTAGATACGGGCGTTGATAAAAAGCATCCTAATTTAAAAAATGTTCTTTATCGAAACGAGCCAGAATGTAAACAACTAGAGGCCTTTGAAGCCTGTCTAGTTGAGGACGGTATGGACCGTGAAAACTGCGAAAAGAAATTCATGACTGCGGAAAATCCAAATCTAGATCCCGATCATAATGGTTATCCATTAGATTGCTCTGGTTGGAGTATCTTGGGTAATGCAGATAACTCATCAGGTATTATGGGTCGTCCTGATTTTGGTGATGACCAAGGTCATGGTACGCACGTAGCCGGTATTATCGGTGCCCAAATGGATCCTCAATTCCTTGGCGTTAGCGGTGTTTCTAGTAATGTTGAAATTATTCCGATTCAGGTGATCGGTAAAAATCCGTCCGAGCCTGTAAAACCACTTTCGACAGATATCAATATGGACACTTTGTCGCCCGTAGAATCAAAGCAGAAGTGGGCAAAGAAGTCTTTGGGTGATTTAGTCGCCCGAGGACTTTTATATGCGTTTAAATCCAGAGCCGATGTTGTAAATCTATCGCTCGGCTGGCCTGCAGCTCGTGATTCAGAATTAATTCATGGGTTGATCACTGAAATGATCAATCGTGGAATTATTGTTGTGGCAGCGGCCGGAAACGATTCGACACGTGCGTTATTGCGTCCGTGTGCGTACGAAGGTGTTATCTGCGTAGGTAGCCATGGTCCCGACGGATCTATCAGTCACTTTTCAAACTATGGTGGCGGCGTCGATATCTTAGCTCCCGGTTTAAATATCTTAAGTACGTTCCCAATGGATCAACGCCCGGTTCGTTTTAGAAAAACATGGGGCTTTGAATATTTATCAGGAACATCCCAAGCTTCGCCATTTGTTGCTGGTGTGGCTGCAGAAATGATCGCTCAAGGGATTCCAAGAAATGAAATCTATCCACGCTTGATGGCAACGACTCGTCTGCCAAAAGTAAACCAAGGATTATTTGAAGGTGTTCCGCATCTGCCAAATAAACTGGTTACTTTGAAATCGACGGTGGAATCAAAAATGACATTAGCGGGTAACATGGATTTTAGTAAAGCCATGGATGCTAAACCAATTCCTGTTGTTCTGCCGACCATCAAAGAAAAAACGACTCTCAACTGGAACGGTAGCGACAAGAAAATGAAATTCAGCTTCTCGCTTAAGAACTACTGGCAAGATATTGATTTTTCGCGAGTACAAGTGCGCGCAAAATTCAAAGACGATGATAAAAGCCATCGTCCTGCTGTTGTGTCTATTTCTGGTTTACCAAAATCAGGAAAATGGGAAGGCGGACGTAAGATGTCCGTTACTGTGGATACTCAGCTTTATAAAACTGACGAGCAGAGAAACATGGTGCCCTCTGATTTAGATCTTGAAGTGTGGATCATGGTCGATGCGAAACTCAGCAAGTATTTCATTCAAGATTTTGAATTGGTAGTTCCATTCACGGCATCAACTCAGTTGCCAGAAATGACAAAATACCAAGTAAAAGGATTTCCTACCGGCCGAGTCGAATGGAATCCCGTGGATGAAACTTACGACTACACTCCGAACAAACGTGACTATATTTTATCGTCACAAGGTCAGAAAGAAACATCGTTCTCGCTATTAACTCAAGACAGATCGGGTGCGTATCAGTTGGTGGGATCGAACGTTCTGAAGTTGCCAAAACCAGTTGAACAACTACGTTCGCAATACTTGGTTCGAATGCTTCAAGGTGATGCGCAAAATCCAAATACGATTTACGCACTTGGTTTTCTTGATGAACCAGAAGACGACGACAATGCACTTCCGAAAGTTTATTTCTCTATATTCGATCACGATTTTAAACTTGTTGAAGAGTTCACCTACGATTCTGATAAAGCCGTTATGCCGTACCAGGTATATTGGATGACGATCGGTAACAAGAAACGACCAGCATGGGTTGGCTATGGAAAAGATCCATCGACAAAACCAAGCTTGATTCATTTATGGGAAAATCCGGCGGGCAACGAACAATTAAAAATTCGTTTTTACTATGTCGATGATAAAAACCAGTTAAGTTCAGTCGACACGGGTGAGGACTATGAAATCATCGATGTCCTAGAGCCCAGTTTAGAGCAAAAAATACGGGGCATAATTCCCGTGTTGATGGCTAAAAATCAAGGGTCTGAAATCAAGCCATCCTATATATATGACTTTGCTCAGGCTGAAGTGGTTAACGGAAAAGTTCAAAATCTAAAAAAATTGGAAGCCTTGTCAAAGAACTATCAATATCGAAATTTGATCGAAACCAAAGTCGACAAGATTTTAAATTTGGATGTTAGCGCTGAAGAATTCGCAGGCACTTATTGGTTTAATGAAAATGGAAACCGCGAACAACGCGTAACATTTATTCATTTCCAATCGCGAAAATATGTCGATCAGGTTTTAAAACCAATGAATCCACTTTACGATTCTGCATTGTTAGTTCGCGCGTCATTTTTGGGTGAGAAACGTGCGGGAACATTTGTGTTAACGAATAGTGAAATTCAATATCATGATCTCCTGACGGGGCAGACTGTGGGACGCAGTTTAGAGCGTTACACGTTTTATCCTGATGATTTTTTAACCAGTGTGTATATGCCGATCACAGTTTTCGATTCTAAAAATCCAAAACAAAAAATTCCCGCGATTTTTACGACGGAGAGCAGCGAAATAAATCGTGGTGTCAAAATAGTTGTCCCGATTTTTGCAAAGACACAAGGTTCGAATCAAACTTCGTTAACACAGGAGAAAGTGGTTGAACTAATGACACCAGCGAAACTAAGACTTGAGACGCAAAGAACTTCGGGTTGTCGTCCACTCAACACACCGGTTTTCTTGGGCGAGAAAGGTTATGCGTTCGATTATTTTTGTGGCGATAGCATTTTAAGAATACCAATTAGGCTATAAAAATTAAATTTTAAGAAACAAACGCATGAACCAACATGCGTTTAAAAAATGAAACTAAAACAATTTAACACAAACAATTATAGAAACGGGGGAAAAATGTTTTCTATGACCTCTAAACTAAAGGGTGCTTTACAAGTTTCTTTAGTGAGTGCCTTGGCACTAGGCTTTTTCGGTTGCGGCGGCGGCGGTGGCGGCGGTTCAACAAATGTTCTTTATTATCCGTTCGAGACTGTTTACGGTGATATCTGTAAAACATCTGAACCAACTCCAGGTTGCACATTTGATGCAAAAACTGGCGCGCGTATCACAGTTAGTCGTGATACTCACTACGATCGTTACGGCTACGGCTCTGATGATATGTGGTTTGTAGAATTCGACCAATATGGTGATGCTGTTGTTTACGACCAAAACATGGCCTTTCAGCGTTATGCTGACGTAAGCGAATTCGCTGGGTACGTTGGTGGCTACCAAATCGGTGTGGGTTCTTCTGGTTTATTTTGGGAAGATATCCGTAACGGTGCTTACTGGTTAGGTAAAAACGGAGTTCTTTACTCTGCGAACTTAATCGAAAGCAATTTCGGTCAAGCCATCAATAATAAGAATGCGTCTAGAGCAACTGATACTAATTTTGCGGCATTAAACTCTGATGCTAACAAAATTTTAGTAGCTAAAGGTGCTGCCAAATTAATGAAAGAATACGGTTTCAAAAAAGCTCAAGCAACAGCTGTTGCTAGCGTTTTGAACAACTTTGCGGTGACGACTGCGACTCGCGGTAAAGTAACTACCAAAGACATCGACGTAACTTTCAAAGGTGCGTTTGGCGTTCCTTTTTCGGATGCATTAGCTGCTGTTAACAAACTACGTGAAGGTGATAAATCTTCTATGAGAGAGTTAACAAATCGTTCAGCTTCGGCTCTAGGTTTAAAACCTCACCAAGCTCAACAATTCATCAAAGGCATGTATAAAAAAGCCCTTACTCAATGGGGTTACGATGTAGATTCTGTTAGCTGGTAACTACCAGCTAACCACGTGTTACTGTAGCTGGTAATTAATACCCTCTAAACAGTTTAAAACCACAAAAAGCCTGCAGAAATGCGGGCTTTTTGCTTTTGGTGTCGTATCCTTTCTTGCCTATTCGCGTCGTGCGCTTTACTATGGGCCTCCATGTCTGTGATCGTACTGCCTGACAAATACTACCTGTCCCACTTCTTTGAGCTGATTCAGCACCTGGAAGCTCACTACCAATCGGTATTTGAGCCGGCACACGTCGATTTTTTAAAGTCATTTCATGCCTTATCGGAAGATGCTCAATGTGCCTACGTGCGTATGATTAATCGCAAAGGCTTGGTGTTTAACAATATATCGTTCACCAAGTACCCAGAGATTAACGATCCCTTAGGATCATTAAAAGAATTAGAAAATGCGAAGTTTCTTTCGCGAGTCAACGAAACCGACAAGTTAATGCTAACTGAGTTTTTAACAAAAACGGATTTAGCTAAATGGTTAAAAAAGTCAGGTATCCGTGTAGCATCGTCAGAATCTAGAGCTGACTTAGTTATCAAAGCACAAGGTAGTCTAGATCAGCTACTGCTGACTAATTTAGAGTTGTACGACGAGTTGTTTGTCCAGCGTAGATTTGAAGAGCTAGATTATTTATTATTTTTATATTTTGGAAAAATTCAGCGAAATTTAACGCTATACACTCTGCGTGATCTTGGCATTCGCCAAGCCCATTCGTTGAAGACTGACTTTAAAGCTCGCTATATTGAATTGACTGCAGCTAAACAGGACTATTTCTTCTATTCAGAAATTGAACGATTAAGTGATGTTCAATCAGAAGCAGAAATTCTAGAAAAATTAGAATTCAGTCGTTCAGTGGCTACGGATCCAATCAAAGACCAATGGTTATTGGGCATCGCGATCAAGTTCGAAGACGTTAATCAAGACATCACTCTTGCCGCATTGAAAGAGTGTGGCAGCCACCCAGCTCGTGAACGCCAAGCGCGTTTGTTCTATAAATGGGAACAAGTGGAACAATCACGGGCCGTTCTAGAAGCTATTTTGGAAGATCCTCATTGCGATGAAGAACTTTTATTTGCGGAAGACTTCTTTGCTCGCAAATTCGGAAAAAAAAGAACAGGCTCATTGACTGATATTTTGAAAAGCTCAAAACAAGTCACATTGAGTGATGTGTATTTGAAAAAACCAGAACAAGGTGTGATCGACTTGTATCAAAAACAGGGTTACACCGGACAGTTCGTAGAAAATTATCTTTGGGTCGGATTGTTTGGCTTGATATTCTGGGAAGAGCTTTTTGCTAGCCCGGTGGCTAAATTATTTAATCCTTTTGATCGTAAGCCCGCGGATCTTGCGGGACCCGTCTTCTACAATCGCAATGAAGTGTTACTAGAATCAAAATTAGTTCAAATGAACGACTACAACGCGATCGAGTTTATCATATTAAAAACGGTGACCGAGCATTACGGCAAGATGAACGATTTGTTCCAATGGACTACAAGCCTAGCGCCAATGGTGCTCGACTTCGTGAGAAAGACCAGAAATAAGAATGTCGCTCATATCTTGCGAACGATGGCTCGTCGGTTTGATGTGTACCACAGCGGTTATCCTGATTTGATGCTTGAGAAAAATGGCGAGATTAGTTTCATCGAAGTCAAAGCCGACGGCGATTCACTTAAATATAACCAGCTATCAAAAGCACGGCTGCTGCGTGAAGCGGGATTTGATGTCGAAGTCTTACGAGTTAAATGGCAATCGGATCCCAATCAAGTCTATGTCGTAGTCGATTTAGAAACGACGGGTGGAGCTCCGCACTCTCATCGAATCACTGAAATTGGGGCTGTAAAAGTTCAGGGCGGAAAAATTATAGATGAGTTTCAAACTCTAGTAAATCCTGAAAGACCAATTCCTTCGTTTATCCAGAAATTGACAGGCATTACGGACCAGATGGTTGCAGATGCTCCTAAATTCTCAGAGGTCGCAGAACGATTCAATCAATTCACAGACGGCGCTATCTTTGTGGCTCACAATGTGAAATTTGATTACGGATTTATCCAAAAAGAATTCTTAAGAATAGAACAAGACTATTCGCGTACGCATTTATGTACGTGCATCGGTATGAAAAAAAGTTTTCCAGGGATAAAATCCTACGGGTTAAAGAACTTAACGAACCATTTTCAAATTTCGCTGACTCAACATCATCGCGCTCTGTGTGATGCTCAAGCGTCAGCGGAACTTTTATTTTTAATGACCGGCTACAAAGAGCCTAATCCACGAAAACAGGAAGAGCCTGTAGCTGAACAAGAAACCTAAGGAGTGAATATGAATTGCCCATGTGGAAATTCAAAATCGTTTGAGACCTGCTGCGAACCGTTTATCAAAGGTACAGCATTTCCTGAAACCGCCGAACAATTAATGAGATCACGTTACTCTGCGTATGTGAAAGGTGAAATTCAGTATATTCACGATACATTAGCGCCTGAATCACGCCATGATTTCGATATGGCCAGCACTAAAAAGTGGGCGCAACAATCGAAATGGTTGGGCTTGAAAATCGAATCAGCAGAAGGTGGACCGAACGATAAAAAAGGTAAAGTTGAATTTACCGCTACTTACAGTGATAAAAAAGAGACTTTAGAGCATCACGAAATTTCTGAATTTCGTAAAGATGAGCACGGGCATTGGGCTTTTGTTGGTGGTGAGGCGCATACTCATCGTGAAGGTGAAGGGCACCATCATCATGCTAAGATCGAGACTGTGGTTCGGGCGGAGCCTAAGATTGGGCGGAATGATCCTTGTACTTGTGGTAGTGGGAAGAAGTTTAAGAAATGTTGTGGGGCTGCGGCTTAATTCTGTTTGAAAACCCCCGATTTTTTGGGAATGAAGAATCGTCTTCTTTCCTTCGCTATTGGTTTGGGGCTAGTTCGGGGATCTTCCTTTTGAGGGTTATCTTTTTAAAGACATAAAAAAAGCCTCGGCAGTCCTCGCCGTGCGCTTCGCGCCGGCTGCGGAACTCGTTTTTTTCATGTCTTTAAAAAGATAACCCTCAAAAGAAAGACCGAGCTTGAATTGCCGCTTCAGAAAGAAGACGATTCTTCATTCCCAAAAAATACCCACACCATTGCCGGTTTTTTTATTTTGCGCGACGTTGGGTGCCTTGTTTTAAGTCTCGTAAGGATTTTCCTGCTCACTTCACTTTCTGGTGAAGTATGTGCCTAACATTTTCTAAAAACTATTAATCCAAGTCGAAATTTTAGAAATTACCAGCGGTGATACATTCGTCGTTCCTGGTAAAGCAAACAAGTGATCTAAGCCAATTGGTGCGAACGAAGCTGAATGGCAAGTTTATTGGTTTTAAAAATGTTGTGCCTAGGGTGCACACATAAACTTACCAATGAATCGTAAAACCGATCGAGGAATCATTGCTACCCTATACCTAAAAACAGAGATTTCGTCCAATTTCACGGCGTGGCTCGGCCCCATAGCCTTCAATTCACATATATTCGTTTTGATGGGTTTGGATTCATTGATTAATTTCACACGGGAAATTTAAAGTCGAATTGCTGAGTTAAATGTGCTAGACGCAGGGTCTATGGGTTGTATTAGTTGCCAAGGTACGAAAGCGTTATTGAAATGTGGTTGCTGCGAGAGCGATGTATGTAAGTACTGTGCTCACATTCTGCCAGAAGATAATTTTTCTTTTTTGACGGAAGTAGCTCCTGAATTGAAGCATGAAGTGTACTGTCCTCCGTGTTTTAATTTGCACGTTTCTGATAAGTGGGATGATTACCAAGCCACTATGGAAAAAGCGAAAAACATTAATGTTTATTTATCTAATCAAAGTAAAGAAACCCGCCTGATAAAACGGATTCAAAAACCGATTAGAGTTTCGGGTTGCCAAGATCACGATGAAACTTTGCTTCGTCTAGCATTTCAGGCCGTGAAAGCGGGCTTTAATGGTTTAATCGATGTGGATTTAGTTTCACAAAAAGTAAAAATCGCTGGCTACCAAACACAAACTTGGAGCGGCAAAGGAACACCGGTTGAGTTAAAAGGTCACCACATCGTAAAAGATCGTTCTATCTGGCACAATCCAAACTAATCTAAAGTTTGGATTACGTGGCTCTCATATCAAAATTTCCAGGGAAATTTAAAGAAAGAAACAGTTTTGGTAATAGAAACGTCGCAATAACCAGTGCAAATAGCACGAGTCCAATAATAAAGAACTTTTTAGCCTTAACGTAATTCTTCTTGGCGTTAATTCGCGCAATAAAGAAGAAAATCAGCGTAGATGCGCATAGTATTAAAGATACGACATAAGAGATTTTCGCGAACATTTGATTTCTTTGTGAAATTCCGAAGTTAGAATTTGTTGGATCGTACCCACCAGTCATATTGGACGTACGGGCTGCAGAAGGGTCCGATACATTTGATTTTGCCATATCAGAAGAATCCGTCGTATCGGCGAAACAGTATCCTATAAAAAGCAACACTAGGGCTAGAAAATATTTAACTGAGTGCATTGTTTAATCCTTTTTTTAAATAGCATTTCCAAATTGGAAACCTTAGTCAATTTTTTTAATTTGATTTGTACCAAAAAAAGTATCCCAGAAAGAAAAAAGAAATCCAAAATGATTGTCCGGGTTTTCTGGATCATGATGAAATTTATGGGAGTCCGGAAATACGAAAATGTTTCGTAGAATACGGGTAAAAGACGTTTTTGGTATGGCGTAATCTAAGTGCGAAAGTAGCGCCTGTATTGAGAATATATGAACAGCTAAAAAAATATGCCATCGATTGATATTCATGAGTAGAGAAATAGATACAAAAATAATAATTTGAATCAAGGTCTCAATGGGATGAATCCTAAGCGACAGCGAGAAATCATACCCAGAATCAGAATGATGAGTGCGATGAAAAAACCAAAACCAGCGATGATAAATGCGATGACGCCAGTAAAAAGTGAAATCTAAAACCACAATGTAGAACAAGAAGTAGAACCAATTTTCCGAGGGCGCATTTTTGAAATTTAAATTTTGAATCAGCAGCATACTCACGGTAATGGCGATCACTCGATTGATGATTTCCAAGGAAAAATTGGTCGACCATCTTTCTAATAAAGTAATCTTGCTTGACATCGTCAAACGCGGAAAGGCAATCAATTTAGCAACAGTAAGTGAACTCAAAAGTAGTATTTCAAATCCTACAAAATAGGTCATAAAGAAAAGCTAGCATGATAGAAACTTGATGTCTTTAACTGGATGTGGCCGCCTTAGGTCTGGCTCATCCCATTCATAACATAGCTAAGCAGTAAGCTGTCGTCTCAAAACAAGACTAAGGCAGTTTTTTAGAGTTCTGCCTTTAGAAAAGCCTTAAAAATCACGATAGAGTAGGCAGGGGAGATTCTCATGTCATGGGGTGATATTCCAGGTTGGGCGAATAATACGGCGTTAGCGTTGATGCAAACTCTTAGCTATGTGGATCCAGTTACATATGAACACTGTTGTCGTGTTGGGGCTTTAAGCCGCAAACTGGCTCTGAGCGCTGGTTTGAATGAATACGAACAGGCCGTTGCTGAATACTCGGGATTGTTTCACGATCTAGGAAAAATCGGAATTTCTAACGAGATCATTGCTAAACCTGGCAAGCTAGATCCAAAAGAAATCGACATTATGAGAAATCATCCCATTATTTCAGAAAATATTTTAAAACCGTTAGCCGAAAAAGAGGCGTTCTTTCGTCAGCTTTTGGCGCCGGTTCGTGGTCATCATGAACGCGTAGATGGTGAAGGGTATCCCGATCGTCTAGTCAGTGATAAAATCAATTTATTGGCTCGTATTATCCTTATCGTAGATACGTACGATGCTATGTCGCAGACTCGTTCTTACCGCAAAGGTTTGCCTAATGAAGTTGTGTACGCCGAACTAAAGCGTTGTTCAGGCACTCAGTTCGACTCTCAACTTGTGAAGACATTCCTAGATGCGCACAAGTTCTGGGCACAAACAAAAGAAACCGACGAGAATTCAATCGTTGAGTACCTAAAGCGAGCGGCATAGGCAGCCCGATCTTGTAGACGTTTAAACACTGGTTAAACAAATAGACTGCTAAGATTTGTTAGTACTTTCAAAAATTTTATCAGCGGATTTCGCGATAAAGCCTTGGTATAATTTTCCATCAGCCATTGGATAGCGTTTTGCAAATTCATAATAGCACGCCGGAACTTTATAAGTGCCATCTTCGAATTGTATCGCCACTTCTTTAGCCATTGTAGAACTTTGTTCTAACATTTCTTCCGGAGTGCCTTTGATCTCGCCACCAGCTTGGTTAAGCTGGAAGCCATTTGTTTTGATAAAATTGTTTAGCTTAGGAAGATCATTGAATTTTTTAAGGCGGTTTACATTCACAGTAAAGTGATTCGCGCGAAAGCCATAGGCATATGTCCATGCTGCGTATTCGCTGTCTTTGTAGAGAGCCTCGTACGTCTTATGTGATTTTTTCCATGTAGCTCCTGAATATAAAAAGTCAGGTTTTTCAGTAATGCTGTAATCGAAATCTTTGAAGTGAGTTTCAATCGTTGATCGTACAAAGGGAGTGATTTTATCCAGCTCTAGTTCGCTGATGAAAACTTTAGGTTGATCTAAATCAGGGTGCTCATAATGTTTTGCGTAGAGTTTTTTTTCTTTGAAAGTGTAGTCATTTTTTTCAACGTAACCTAAATCAATAAAATGTTTCGCCAGAACGGCTAGACCCATACCAGGCAAATTGAAAGTACGAAAGGCCACGTGATCATTCAAAATCGTTTCGTGTTGATCACTTAATAGGCGGTGTATTTTAAGCGCTTCTGGATTAAGAGATGTGTAGTCTTCCCAGAGTTGATTGAAGATGGGTAAGCTGGTCATTTGATTTCCTCTTGTACGTGTTTTTTCCTGCCTATCTTTAACAATAAAATAGGTTTGATTAGAAAGTCTAGCCCGCCTATGGACTGACTCATTATCTAATACGGGGCATTAAGCCTTGGTTGTTCAGCGCTATGCCTGACAATGAAACTTATGAGTCGAAAAACAATTCC
>NCGL01000108.1 GCA_002256935.1 Bdellovibrio sp. 28-41-41 | reverse complement strand
CTAGCGACCATGAATACAAAGCCCTACATAATTGATCCGACATCCAGTTTCTTGATCACCTATTCTTTGAGCATCCCAAACAACACACCTGATCGTAAGCTGTCTATGGATTTATTAAAGCTAGTGTTGCAATCAAAAGAGATTAAAACTTTATTAACTGAAAATAATTTAGGCCAAACATTTTTAGACCCGAAAACGCAATATTCGATAGCGCATTTTATAGCGCCTGAATCCATACGTAATTTAAATTTGAATAATTTCAAGAATGCAAATAAGTCATTCGATGAAACGCTTTGGAATAGCCATCCACCTATTGGACACTAGCATCACAGGCTTCAGAACGAATTAAATTCATGGTGATTTTACCATCTGAGATTGCCACCGTACTGTTATTTTTATCTTTGCCCTTTAGCGTGAACTCTATTTGATGGGCACCGGCAGCACCCATTAAGTTATTACATGCACTGATCGCAATAGCCCAGCGACCTTTTTCACATTTCGCCACACGATTTGAAACCGCAGTATTTCCAATAATAGGAACAAAACCATCAACCAGCGTACGCGTAGCGCCGCCCTCAGCAATAACAGTAATAGAAATTTCGCTATCAGGAATATCTTTAAGTCGACATTTACCACCAACCTCAAGCGCATTGTCGTACTTACCTAGGATGACATCGGAGTTATCATCGCGTTCAATTGATGGTTCCGCTGCTGGGGTACTATTTGAACAATTATCACCAGTGCAGGTTGTAGATTTAAAATCTCCAAATGGAGATCCCGTATTACTACTGCTACAAGAAATGATGAAACTAGAAATAATAAGAATTAAATAAATTTGAAATTTCACAGGCCCCTCTAAGTCTATTTTACTTAGAATCCCTGTAAATTGAAATACTTAAATGTTTTATTTCCTGATAACGAATTTAGGCTTCTCAAAATGGGAGCGATTTTTCCCATTTTGAGATATCAAACTATTCGAAAGTCCTAGATGGCTCGAATTGGCGCGAAAGAAGTATTATGATGCAAACTCGGTTTCTAGCATTTCCCAGTTGCGAATTTCTTTCTCGATCATAGCGCGATCTTTACCATCAGCACCTTTTGTCGATAACAATTGTTTTAAATCTTTGATTTGCGCAATAGCTCGATCATGAAAATATTTATTCGCAAGCTTATTAAATTCTTCCATTGGCCGACGCTGTTTACCTTCTTCTTTTGTTTCTGTGTATTCGTTCTTTATCACGTACAAAGTGTATGAACTAACTACCAACTGAGTTATAATAACTACTCTTGCAACGACTTTCGGTGATATTTTTGCAAACAACACTTCGGCCGCTTTTATAGTATCACCCAACCAAGTATTTTTAAATTTGGCTGCAAAGCCTGGCACTGCCGGAGCTGTTTTCGTGGCGCTTCTAAAGGCATCTTTAAATCGATAGATCGAAAACACGGCGGCAAACACAACAAATCGAGAGGCCGTATCAACAGCAAACAATTGAGCGATGAATCGGTGATGTTCGTCCCCCGAGATATCTTCAATCATACTTACGCCAGCACCTAGAAATGGAATGCCCAAAACAAATTGTTTAAATTGTGATGTCGATTCTGCAGGGCCCGAAGAAACTTTAAAACATTTACGTAGTGCCATCGGCAAAACATCCTGACTAATGTATGCTTTTAATGTCGGAGAAATAAAACCGGCATCCGCCTGCCTTGTCACGTTCGCGGGCGTGAACAACAATACCGAGAAAAAGTCTTTTAAACTCTTACTATACACCTCAATAGCGATATCTGCTTTATAACCACCGGGATCAGCAGAACATGGCTCATAGATAGCTTTAAAACTAGGCCGATTCTCGCGAATGAGTGTTTCCATGTTGCTAAGCTTGTCATGATAACGAGCGTCAGTAAGAGCCTGGTTTTTCCAAACACGATACAGAATCTGTTCTTGCTTTTGACGTATTGAAGTTAAAATTTCGCGAAACAATACTAAATCATCAACATGCACTGAAAACGTTTTTTCTTTTCTGGCAGCCGCAATATTAACCGCGCTGGAACCAACAAACCATCGACGAGTCATTGCACTCAGCTCAAGTGGGAATTTACCCACCTTCCCGGTCGTCGACATTTTCTTAACTTGATCAACCGCACCACTGACCAATTTTTTTTGAAATAAAAATTGATCTAGCAAAATGCCGGTGACCGTTCCCAACTGCACAAATGCCGCTGTTGCAAAGCCCACATTTTCATATCCACGCAAGCGTTCTTTCGCTCGAATATCTTCAATGAAGTCATCTAACTTTGAAATGGATTCTAAAATAAATTGATCGGAAACGCGGGATTCAATCTCGGGAACGGTGATATCAAGAGCCTGAGCCCGATGTACAAATAGAGCTTGAATGACAACAGTTATTGCCAGCACAAGTACAATTTGAGCCTTGAACGTTCTACCAATCGAAAACACCATGCGCGGATAGACCGATCAATACCGATCAAAATGGTATTCTAAACGCCCTCAATTTCTTCATCTGTAGCGATATAGGGAAGCTCTTCTTCTGCTTCTTCAAAATCGACAGAATCTTCGTCAACAATAAGCTCTTCTTCGGTGATTTCAACTTGTTCTGATGTTTCTTCATCAGCTGCGGCCATCACGTCAGAATCAGAACCTTCTGATACTTTCTCTGCTTTTGGCGGCGCTGGTGGTTTTTCATTAATTGATTTTTTACCCGCAGCCAACGCTTCGTCGTATTTTTTCAACCAATTTAAATCACGAGTAGATACGTGCTCATTAACTTCAAGGGCTTCACGAATGTTTTGAGCTTTTTCAAATTCTTTCTTTTCAACTTGGCGCTGTTTTTCTTGCTCAAAGAAATCCGACGACGTTGTAATTTCGCCTAATTGTTCTGTGATTTTCATTAAGTCTTCTTCACCATCTGAATAAGCACCATCAGTGACTTGCTGAGACATTGAATCTGTGATTGAACTCAATTTCGAATTTTTGATTTCGTCATCTTCATTGATACCTTCTGGCAACAATTCATCGATCTGACTTAATGTAGGCATTTCTTTAAGGTTGCGTAAACCAAAGATCTCTAAGAATTTTTTTGTTGTGATGTATTGCATAGGTTTACCGGGAAGATCACTCTTGCCAGCAAAAGCCACGATACCTTTTTCCATCAGGGCTCTTAATAAGTGTCCCGATTCCACACCACGGATTTCATCAATTTCATGTTTAATCAATGGCTGTTTGTATGCAACGATAGCTAGAACTTCAAGTGCAGGGCCAGATAATTTGAATGGCTTCACTTTTAATGTTCGGCGCAGGAAATTCATATTGTCTAGTTTTGTACGCAGCTGGTAGCCACCTTGAACTTCTTCAATGTAAATACCACGATTTCCGCTCGCATACGTTACCGAAAGTTTCTCGATTGTACGGCGAATTTTATCTGTTTTAACGTTAGTCCCTTTAAAGATAATTTTTAAAGCGTTTAACGTGACGGGCTTATCTGTCGCAAACAATACAGATTCAATAATTGATTCCAATTGCTCGTCTTCAACAAATTCTAGCTCTTCGATTTCAGCAGAATCAAAATCACCCAATTCAGATTCATCTAAGTCTTCACCCTCAGCCGTTTCAGCAGACACAGTGGTTTCTTCCTCAGACACTTCATCTTCGTCTAATTTCATATCTTCAGAATCAAGTATTTCAAATTCACTCTCATCTAGGATAGGAGCGGCTTCGTCTTTAAACAATGCTTGGGCTTCGTCCGACTCTTCAGATTTAAACGCTGACTGTTCTGTGTACACTTCAGCTACGGTATGAACAGCTTCCACTTGAAACTCAGTTACGTCTTCGGTAACTGCTACTTCTAGAGCATCAGCTGTCACTTCTACGTCTTCTACTTTTTTCGATTTCTTTTTTTTAGCCATTATATTTCCTTAAATAATCTCAAATTTAAACTTGGGCTTCCGGTTCACCGACAGGTCCCGGCTCGCTAGACGATTCAGCTTCGACAGATCCCATATCCGCAGCTGCGATTTCAGCTTCTGCTTGAAAGATTTCCTCATCTGTTGCTATTTCTTCATCCGTTGCCATCTCCTCAGATACCACTTCCAAAGCGTCAGTATTAACTAATCTATCGATCACGATATCAGCTGTAACAGCAACTTCACTGATATTTTCACCAACCACTTCAGTAGCTGCTTCCATGTCTATGGCAGCCATTTCATCTGCAGACAAAAGAGTTGGCTCTTCAGCCGCAATATCGTCAGCGATATCCGCTGTTACTTCATCAATAATAGCGTTGTCGATCGCCACCTCAACAGTTTCGCCCGCCAATTCCATTTCGGCTCGAAGAATCTCATCATCAGTCGCCATATCTTCTAAAGACAATTGAGCCGATTCTTCTTCGCCTAAACGATCTTCAGCATCAACCAGAACAAAGTCTTCCGTTTCGCCACCGGCTGCTTCTGCGGCCGCGTCGGCTTCTGCTTTTGCAAATAAACTGTCCGCTTGATTATCAATAGCACCGTACTCCTCAACCGCCGAAACAACGTCTTTTTCAATCGGTTTTTTTAAGTCGATCCACAAATCCCCGTAGGTTTCTGTTTGGTACAAACCAACAAAGCCTAGCTTGGCTAATTCTAAAACACTTAAAAACGTAATTAGGACTTGGCGCACGCGATCTTCAGTTTCACCAATTAATTCATTTAATGTTTTTCGAGTGCCCATCGTCAGCATATCTTTGATTTCTAAGATACGGCTAGCGATACTCTGCGCTTTGGCAGTCACCTGATGAATACGTTTTTTAGCTGAACGCATGATTTGTCTATATAACGAAATCATCTGGAACAAACCGTTCTCTTCCACTTCAATTTCTTCAGATGGTTCATCCAAATTCAAACGAACACCACGTGTCCACATATCACGACCAACCAGTGGACGTTCATACAACAAGCGCGCAGCTTCTTGATACTTTTGGTACTCAAGAAGTTTTTGAACCAGTTCCTTACGAGGATCTTCTGACTCAACAACCTCACCCTTCTCGTCATATTGAGGAAGTAGCATCTTGGATTTAATCTGAATCAACGTTGCAGCCATGGCTACGAATTCGCCAGCAACTTCAAGATCCAGTTCTTTCATTAATTTTATGTAATCCAAATACTGCGTCGTAATTTCATTAATTTTAATGTCAAAAATGTCCATCTCATCTTTACGGATAAGATATAACAATAACGCCAGAGGACCTTCGAATTTGGAAAGCTGTACAACAACACTCATGCTACAACCATTTCATGTGGTGTCTTACTGTTTCAAGCGTTTTCTGCGCATAATGTCGCGCCTTTTCACAATTTTGTTTAATTTGTCGATTTAAATCATCAGGTTTGCTCATTAATTCCGCTTTTTTCTGTCTTGGAATCTCGGTTTTGGCATTCATATTAAATGCAAGCTTGGCTTTACAGTCACCGCAGCCAATTCCTGCCGTTGTACAACCCGAAACGACCCATTCTTGTTCGTCGGCGCTTGAATACAATTTGTGAAATGAATAGACAGGACAGATCTCTGGGTTGCCTGGGTTTTCGCGCCGCGCCCTTTGCGGATCCGTTAGCATCATATTCACTTTCTTCTTCAAAGTCTTTTCGTCTTTCTCTGTTAACAAAATAGTATTGTTATAGCTTTTAGACATTTTACGGCCGTCAAGACCCACCAGCGTCGGCGTTTGCGTCAGTAACGGCTTAGGTTCACGAATTTTAGCTTTATAGATATGATTAAACCGACGAACGATCTCGCGGCTGAGCTCTAAATGGGCGATTTGATCGTGACCTACTGGAACCAAACCGCCGTTATAGATTGCAATATCTGCCGCCTGCAGCACTGGGTAGGCAAAACGACCTAGATTATGGGTGTCGGAAGCCTTGGCTTCTTCTTCCGCATCTTTCCATGTCGGCACGCGCTCAAGCCAACCCATCGGTGTGATGTTCGCAAAAATCATAAACAATTCCAAATGTTCGGGAACATGACTCTGAATAAACAAAGTCGCTTTTTCTGGGT
This sequence comes from Bdellovibrio sp. 28-41-41, assembly GCA_002256935.1. Lineage (GTDB taxonomy): Bacteria > Bdellovibrionota > Bdellovibrionia > Bdellovibrionales > Bdellovibrionaceae > UBA2316. The sequence goes on along the minus strand of NCGL01000108.1, from coordinate 3,981 downwards.
CCACGCCCCACGCTAGGAATTCAGCATACATTTCACGCATCAATGGCAAGATTTCATCCGAGCGTTTGTAGGCCGTCGTCAGTCCGTGCCAGTCCATGATACCGAAAAAACATTGGTATTTATCCTGAAGCTCTAACCAGTTGCGAACGGCACCCCAGTAGTTACCAATATGAAGCTCCCCCGTAACACGCACTCCGCTGACGACGTTAACTTTTTCAACTGCACTTGAAACTGAATCTGACATAATTTTCCTAATTTTACTTTTTGTATATTATAGTAAGCTACGATGGTCCAAAGATCGCAAAGGCTATTTGAAGAAGCCCCTGAGCAATCCAGCGAACAGGATAAGACAGAACGGCACCCATTCCGGAGATAAAAATGAACAATAAAATATAGCCCGATATATGTTCATTTTGCTCTAGCTTATGATTAATACTTGCCGGCAGAAAACGAGCAAGCACTTTGCCACCGTCAAGTGGATGCAGCGGGATCATGTTAAACACAGCCAGTGATGCATTTGTAATCAAGAATGATACGAATAATTTTTTTACTACATCCTGCGTACCTAAATCAACTCGCGTGATAACAAGCACGTATACAACCGCCGCAATCGACGCCAACAATAAATTAGAAAGAGGCCCCGCCAAAGCGATCCAAAACATATCATTTCTAACATTTTTTAAATTGCGGGTCGACACCGGCACGGGCTTGGCCCAACCAAAGAAAAATGAAGGCCCACCGCTTGAGATAGAAAAAATCGAAATCAGTGGCAACACTAATGTCCCAACAATATCCATATGCACCAGTGGATTTAAAGTCAGTCGCCCCATCATTTCAGCTGTATTATCGCCTTTTAATTTAGCAACCCAACCATGGGCATACTCGTGAAAACACAGAGCGAATAAGAAGGGGAAGAAAATTAAAAATATATTTACACCAAATTGCATTACATCCATAAACGCAAATTTAGTGAAAATCGATCCGAATGTCCATTTGAAATCTTGAATTTATAGCGTTCTGCAACCGTGCGAGTCATGGTTGACATAGTTGTTTTTTGCGGTAGATTTTTCTTTATTCATTTTGAAGGAGAATCCATGAACGAGAATGCCCGTCCCGCAATCACTACTTTGTCAGATGACGAAAACGCTTTCAAAGAAGCGATCCGCACGTTTGCGGAAAGCGAAATTAAGCCAATAGTTAACAAAATGGACGAAGAGTCTCAAATGCCAGATTCTCTTATCAAAAAATTATTTGAAATGGGTTTGATGGGAATTGAAACTCCTGAAAAATATGGTGGTACCGGTTCAACATTTACAATGGCGTGTTTAGCTGTAGAAGAACTTGGCCGCGTGGACGGATCCGTATCGGTTCTTGTCGACGTGCAAAACACACTGACAACTAATGCGTTCCTTAAATGGGGAACTGAAGCCCAAAAAGAAAAATATCTAAGCAAAATGGCTACGGAATGGGTGGGCGCTTATGCACTGTCTGAAAGCAGCAGCGGATCTGATGCTTTCGCTTTAAAACTAAAAGCGGAATTAAAAGGCGACAAATACATCCTTAACGGAACTAAACTTTGGATTACGAATGCGGCTCATGCCAATGTATTTATCTGTTTTGCAAACGCTGATTTCGGCAAAGGCTACAAAGGCATCACAGCGTTCATCGTTGAAAAGTCATTCCCTGGCTTTAAAGTCGGCAAAAAAGAAGACAAATTAGGTATCCGCGCCAGCTCTACCTGTGAATTACTTTTTGAAAACTGCGAAGTGCCTGTAGCGAATGTTTTAGGCGAAGTTGGCAAAGGCTACAAGATTGCGATTGAAACATTAAATGAAGGCCGTATCGGCATCGGCGCGCAAATGGTTGGCATTGCACAAGGCGCTTATGAAGCGACTTTGAATTACATCAAAACACGTGAACAGTTTGGTAAGAAACTAAGCGATTTCCAAGGCATTCAATTTCAATTGGCAGAAATGCGCTTATCTTTAGAAGCGTCTCGTTTGATGGTATACAATGCGGCTCGCTTGAAAGACTCTGGCCAAGATTTTGTTGAATCAGCAGCGATGGCTAAGTTGTACTCTTCACGTGCAGCTGAAAAAATTACGTCTATGGCGATTGATTTATTCGGCGGCAACGGATTCACAAAAGAGTACCCTGTTGAAAAATTCTGGCGCGATTCTAAAATCGGTCAAATTTACGAAGGCACAAGCAATATGCAATTAAATACGATTGCGAAAATGGAGCTTTCGTAATTAGCACATATTCATGGTCCTCGGTTTTTCTATTTTTAGTATCGGCGCTGATCTACGCGCCGGTCACCTCGCTGGCAAATGTATTTCGTATCCCCTACCAAAATGAACTCACAGAAATAAATCCTCTGAATTTAAGATCGGCATCGGGCTCCTATATTCATCATGCTTTGTTTCGCAATTGGCTTTGGATCAACGAGAGTAATGAACTCATCCCGGATCTAGCTGAGAAGTGTGAATGGAGAGGACGACTCAAACTGCGCTGCCAGCTCAAGGTCGGCTTGAAATGGAGTGATGGGTCGACCATGGAAACCAAAGATTTTCTTGATTCCTATGAATTCTTACTTAATCCCAAATCAGACTTCACTCGCAAAGAATCTCTTTTTAGTGTTCGAGGTGCGCGTAAGTTTGCTCAAGGTGATATTAAAAAATTCTCTGACGTTGGCATAAAACAACACGCGCCCCGTTCAATTGAATTTGAATTAGAATCTATCGACCCCGAGTTTGAATTCAAATTAGCTCTACCGATGACGGCTCCTGTTAAGCAAAAGAACTTCAATGTAAATTTACCCATTATCTCGTCTGGCCCCTACCGCATAAAACAGTATGACTCGAAAAGTCTCGAAATAAAAATGGAGAGCAACCCAAATTATCACATACATGCTACTCGTCCCGATTTATCATTTGTTTATATTTCTGATGATTCGATTCAAGTCCCGTTGTTTACAAAAAATCAAATAGACCTAGTTCGCAGAGTCCCGACGGCGCAGATACAGCAGTGGCGAAAAGATAAATCATTTTTAGGAATCGAAGTTTTGCGATTTGATTATTTTGGCTTCAATTTTTCAAAAATTGACAAGGCCACTCGCTTAGCTATGAGCGAAGTTATCGACTACAACGAGTTACAATCCTTGCTTAATTCTACGGGCCGTCCAGGTTGTTTTGATTTCAGTTCGTTGGCTCTGCATAAACCATTGTGTATCGAGATAAAAAAAGCAAAGCAAATATTACCCACGGCACCCAAAATACCGATCGATTTATCATACTCCCACTTAGGCGGCGAAGATCATCAACGCACTGGTGAGTGGTTAAAGTCAGAATGGAAAAAATACTTAGATATCGAAATTACCCCGCGCCAAATAGAAAACAAAGCGTTTGTCAGCTCACTAAAAACCGAGCTGCCTGCGGTGTTCAGAAAAGGCGTTCCACTCGAAACACCACTGTGTTATTCGGCTGTGAAGATTTTTGAACCGGAAAATCCAGAAAATATTTTTAAGCTTTCCGACACGTTCTTAAAAGACAAAATTGCAAAACTAAAAAACGAATCGCGCACCTCAAAACAAAAAGTCTTATGTAACTCAATTCTTGAATACATAAAATCAAATGCTTTCATCATCCCAACAGGTAAATACGAGCTTTCAGTTCTACTTCGAGATCCCTACCGTAAATTAAAGTTTAACAAACTCAACATGGCTGACTTTTCTCAATATTAGACACTTTGGTGACTGGCCGCTAGATTGTACATCTATTTAGGTATATGAAACCACACGACTTCGCAAAACATCAGTCGCTTAAAGCATTACTAGGTAAATTCGTGTACTTAGTTACACTATTTACTTCACTGAAACCATTGCTAGCAGCGCCTACGGAGTTGACGAATGTAAAGGTAATTGGCGGATTTGGTGCCGAGTGCTCAGAATCAAGCCCTGCGAACACAAATTACTTGCAACCT
>NCGL01000020.1 GCA_002256935.1 Bdellovibrio sp. 28-41-41 | reverse complement strand
GAGTGACCCATAACTAAGATCAAATTAGCACCTAGATGTTCTACTCCGTATTCGATACTTGCAAGGACAGAGTCATCAACCATTTCGCCAGCTGTTCTGACTACGAAGATCTCTCCCAGTTTTTGATCAAATACTACTTCTGGTGGAACTCGGGAATCACTGCACGAAAGAACAATAGTATGAGGATTTTGGCCTGTCGACAAACGCGTGATGTCTTTTGAAGACGCACCATCTTTACGGAATGTTCCTTTTGAATAACGAGTGTTTCCGTTTTTCAACCAGCCTAATGCTTTATCGGGAGAGATAGCTCCGACTTTGCGGCCATGCTCTGCATGTCCTGTCCCCGGTGCGGCGGCTGCATGTTCATCTTTTTTCGCAATGGCTTCTGCTTTTTTCAGCGATACTTTTAGATCTTCTAGTTCTTTAGAGGTATCTACTTTCTTTTCTTCTTTCTTCGGTTCCGGAGTCGCTACAGCCGGAGCTGCGGGAGCTGTTGCTACGGCCGCCGGTTGTGCCGCTGCCTTTTGTTGCTCGTCTCTTTTTTTCATGTCCGCACATTGAATTAACGTTATAGACAAAAGTCCTAGCGACGTAACTTTAATAAAATTCATTTTTTTTCTCCTAATTCCCTTCCGTGGGATTTGATTTTTTGGAATAATTAATTTTGTCTTCGTCTTTTGTTTTCGTCAACAGTAGCGAGGGCTAGTGACTTTCGACTGGAGTTGAAGTAAAATGACATATATGGCAAACAGAGATCATCAGCGCGCGTATTTCAGTTTTTTTTCTACCTATGACAATCATGTGACTACCGATCCAAAACAAATGGTCGTGCCGATTGATGATCATGGTTTTCACCGTGGTGATGGTGTATTTGAAGCCATCAAGTGGGTTGGAAATAAAGTTTGGCTATTGGATCCGCATCTGTCTCGTCTTGAAAAAAGCTGCGACAAGATCAAGATTTCTTTGCCCCTTTCTGTTATCGATACAAAAAAGAAAATAGAAGAACTCGTAGCTGTTTCCAAGGTTCCGCAAGGAATTATCCGCGTGTTTGTTACTCGCGGGCCCGGTAGCTTTGGAATCAGCCCCTACGAAAGTACGGCTTCGCAAATGTATATTGTCACTACGGAATTAAAAGATTGGTCGATCGACAGAGTGCAAAAAGGCGTTGCGATTAGAAAGTCTGATATCATACCGAAGAAAGGTCTATTTGCTCAGGTGAAATCGCTGAATTATTTGCCCAATGTTTTAATGAAAAAAGAAGCCATTGATAGTGGATTTGATTTTGCGTTTGGCCTAGGTGAAAACGGTGAGGTGCTGGAGAGTTCGACAGAGAACGTGGGTTTCATCAAGGATAACACAATCGTAACCCCGCTGTTTGATTCTACCTTGCGCGGCACTTCATTGATTCGGTTGACAGAACTTCTGCCAAAAAATTCAGAAATCATTTGGCAGCAACGAATTTTTTCTTATCAAGAGTTAATCAACGCGGATGAAGTTTTTCTGGTTGGAACAACTTTAGATGTAATGCCAGTAACCCGCATCGACGACATAGCAAAACCTCAAACAGAAAAATCGTTGTGGCTACGAGGATTGTTAAAAACCGACCAAACATAGTAAGCGGCTATAGCGCGCCAAATTTATAAACGCGGCTAACATTATTCCATACGTCTTCTAACGTATACCAAGCATAACCATTATTTGCGTAACTAGATGTTTCGCGGCCTTCAATCGTTACCTCAGACGGAGCTTCAATGCTGGTCGGTAAACCTCCATACATGACGTCTGAAGAGTCGTGGACTTCACAGCCTATGTCGCCTGAGCGAATGAAAATAGAGCAATTACTGCTAGTGATGTAGCTTTTTTGAAGACTGAAAACACGGTGGCTCCAGGAGCAGAGTGAGGGGGCCTATATATATAGAGAGAGAAGTTATAAATCTTAAAAATGTAATGATATTATATAGTTACAAATTAAACGTAACAAGCAAGGCGGCAAAAACCGTCGGTCTGTCTGTTTTTTTGACAACAAAAAATCTTTATATGTTAAGGATTCTTTATAGCCTTGGCCGGCTATTTGTAATATCGTCAAGTGGACATTGAATGCAGCTGAACGTTACTCGATAGGCATTCAACATATTGTACGTACGTTGGTCCGAGCTTTTTTTGTTAATAGTTTTTGGTTACACGGTTTGATCCGCCTATGGCACTTGACGTCTATCTCAACCACCACCGGTATATAGACATCCAGTATTCTGTTTAAAGATGTCGACGATCTGCAGGCGGGTCAAAAATTTTAAGTTTTTCTGATCGTTCAAAAAAAACTTAAGCATTCTGTATCTGCACATGTGGGCTTTATTGAACAGTATCAGATGTTCATCTAGACTCTGACAGCAGGTGATGACAAATCCGTCCTCGACTTTGTATAAATTTTTCTCCGGCGATGTATGTATTGAATTCACTTAAGAGACTATGAATAACTAGCCAACATTTTTAAACAAAATACCTCATAAGGAGTCCCAATGGGAAAAACGAATTTTATTTTTATTATAACTTTGTTGCTTGGATTAGTTCAAGCCAACGCGATCTCTCTAAGATTTAAATCAAAAATCTTTTCAAGTGGTCCAGACATTTATGCATGTAATGCGGGTGTAGCCTCTGCGTTCTTGCAAAACTCAGTATGTTATTTCAAAGGTACAAAAAACTTTTGTACACCAACAAGCTGTTCAACAGCTAAAGAAAATTGTAACACAAACTGTCTTTGCATCGATAAAGGTGGCCAAGGCGAAACGTACGTAAATAAATTATTATTGAAATACAAAGCCTACAACACAACAGCTGTTCCAGTTGCTTTCACAAAAAATGCAGCGGGTCCAAAATTCGAAGCGGTATTTTCTTCTGCTGATTCTTGGAATCGAGAAATTTCTGATGTCGCAACTCATTTCATGACGGAAGCCTACACTGGTTCATACTTCATCGATATATGCTACCGTGGAACTCAAATTCCAAATGGTGGTGGTTACTTCGTATTATCTTCTGAAGCATCAGCAATCCCTTTCTTAGTAACTGATTTACTTGGTTACGGATCATTTGATAACAACAGAAATGGTTTAGATTTCAATGTTGTTGGCGAAATCTACACAGAAAAAGCGGGCTTAACAGTTGAACGTCACATAGTTTGCGGTACCTCATCAGCAACGTCTGATTTCATAATCAACGGAACGTCTGGTGTTCCATCAGGTCCAGTATCTGGCGCGACTTTCTACAATTCATCTGCAGAAGCGTCCCTGCGTGCATCGGCTCAAACAGTATCTCACGGTTCAACTATTGATCCTAAATTCTGTAAAGTTCGTTACATCTTCCGCGAAACTAACTGGAAATCAGCTCTTCCATTACAACGTGATAACAAAGGTGAAGGCGCCGAAGTTTGTACATACACTAAAATCAGCGATCCATCTCAAGAGTAGGACGTAAAAATATGAGCCTTTCGATGAAAATACCTAAACTAAGCCACAGCTTACACCTAAGATTATTAAGTCTTTTAGTCTTAGTTGGGTATTTTCATGCTCAATCTGCCGACGCCTGTCAGGTAGAGAACGAAAACAAACGTAACGCTAAAATATTCTACGCGCTGAATGATAAGTTAACTAAATACAATATCGGCGCGTATGAATTAAAGAACTGTGCTCAAGATGTTATGCTTTCTAAAACGGTTGAATTGCCATCGCCGCAAAATTTCTCGACAGAATCGTGGATGACTCAAACAGCGACGGCTAAACGAAGCTGCCAAATTGAATCTCTCAACGCTGATCCGTCTATTGCGCCAAATGTAAACACAGAACCTAGTGATAAATTCACCGATCCTAGTAGTCAGACAGCTACGTTAGTGGCACTCGCTGATTCCTGCATCGGCATGAGTGTTCAAGAAACAACAGAAAAGCCAATCAACGTGGATTCTTCGTTGAACTGCCAAGTGGTTTTAAAAAAATCTAATTCTAATTTGCTATTAAAGGGCGAGAACTGCCGTATTTCAGGTCAGAGCTTGCTGAGTTTAAAAGTAGAATGGGTTGTTTTAAACTCATGTAAATCATCTCCTAATTTAACAGATTTAAACTTAAGATTAAGAACGTCATCAATCAGTCGTGATAAGAAAAATACGGCGGCACCGGAATTAATCTTAGATAAAAAACTCGAAGTCGTATTTGAGAATGGAGCTAGCGATGATCCTCGCTATAAATTGGGCGAGCAAATTTATTCTGTAAGAAAATCGGGTAAATATGAATTTGATTTTGATTTCCTAAGTATGTCGCTAGTGGGATCAAAACACTCTCAATTGCGAGTTAAATCAGAATACCTAGTGAAAAACGTCTCGAAACAAAAAAGCCCATTTGTTTTAAGTCACTCTTTATACCTAATTAAAAACGGTAATTACTCTAGCCCGGTGATGTTACGATCATGGTACTCGGGCGCTAACATCCCCGCATCTTGGATGGGCGTAGATGGCTTATCGGAAACGTTTAACTTTGGTCCTTCGTTTGACTCGTTTGTGCTGAATGAAAACGCGACTAAAATTGAAGTGGGCGATATCCTAGTTTTGAAGACTGAATTATTATCACCGAATCGCGGTCCACAACGTTTTGTCGATTTCTTTGCTGAACAGCTTAAGAAATTTCAAAAAGCGAATCCAGCGCCGGGTAATAACGTGAAGAACGATAAAATTGATGAAATTAAGGGCCTTGCTGGTTTGACAGATATCAAAACAATCGGTGAAATTGACCAAGCTTGGTCAGATCCACGTACCACTGCATTTACCATGATTCCTTTGAGTCCTGTGTATTACCGATCGTATTGCTTAAACGGTGAGTGCCGTAATTTTGATGAAATCGACTCGATGCCTGAAGTTCGTGTTTCTTTCTTGGTTGAAGAAGCTGAAATCGGTACAAAAATTAAACCAATTCAAGTTTATAAACGAAATTTTAAGAATCAAATTAATAAATCGGATCTCAATGAAATGAGCCGAATAAAATGTTTCTAAGGAGGCCACAAATGAAAACTCTATTAGCGCTTTTGATTACATCAGCTGCTTTTGCTCAATCGTCAGGGTTAGATGCGCTGGGTGCAGATACTTTGGCTGATTCGCAATCTTCAACTCCGGCTTTAGGCACAGTAGCTAAAGTAGAACAAAAGGTGACTGAAGGTGTGAAAATGAAATGTGATGCCGTGAATGGCTGCACGCTTTTCGTAGATGGCGGTAAAGGTTACGAAGTTAAAGTTTCTGTTGGCGCAGGCGAAGGTCCTAACTACAGCAGCGGCAATGGCGGTGGAATCAATATCTACAGTGGTTCTAATTCTGAGCAATATTACGGCTTAGCAATCACTCTGACATACTCTAATTTCAAATGTACTCGGTATGTTCCTGAAGGAACTTACCGTATTATCGAGACCTATCAACATTTGATGGCATCTCAAGAGTACGTGAGCAAGGTTTTTGCAGCTTGGAAGAAGGGCGAAGACATGCCAACTCCCGATGCAGTTAAAACAGCTTTGGCTGTACTTGCGACTGTTAAACCAAGCCAAAATAACTGTGGCCAACGTTTGACTAACTAATTGTTTTTTCTAGCCTTTTGAAAGGAGGAATATGAAGCCGTTGTTTCTGTTGATATTCCTCCCTCTGATTCTTCTAGCAGATAGTAATCTGTACTTCTCCAGTCCGAATTTATGTGCTCGCCAGTCTACAATTCCTGCGAAAAGTGCTTATATGTTTGTGGATGGTTTTGCTAGCGGTCGTGCCGCCACAAAATGGGCACGTGAAGCCGGAATAGACAATCTAGAGCTGGTTACAAAGACATGGCAGCAGTTACATGCACGCAGTTTTTTCCTTTCAAAGCGTATCATGGAATTGATGCTGGCGAATGAGCTTCCTATCATTTCGGAAGCTCAGCTGAAATCATGTGGGCAGAGTTTAAACTGTCCTGAATTTAAAAATCTTGTTTTGCAGTATAAGCAAAAAATCGATCAATCTTCTCCAGAAAATTCTCAGGTCCAAAAATCTCAAGTACAATGTACTTGGATTAAAAAATCTCTACCGATGTTGTTTTCAACTAAAACTCCTAATGCGAGTGATCTAGAAGAACTGGCGGTGGCTTACTTAGATAAGGGCTCATACATCGATAACTGTGAAAAAATTTTCTCGGGTGAAACTAAAAAAAAACCCGATGTAGTGTTAAAGTTTGATCTGAAAGATACGGAGAACTGGAACCAAACGGGTTTTGAGTTCTGGAGATCATTTAAAATTTATTTAAGTCTGTTCTGGGCTCAGAAGTGGACTCATCCTGTTTTGCAAAATCAAGAAATCATACGCAGCTTTGCCGTCGATGAAATTGTAACATTGATGGCCGATGGTTGTTATTCAATCAGTCGTCCCGAGTGCGATACGGATTTCTTAAATATCTCTCAGTTAAAAACGACTCTTCGTAAGGGCAGCTTTCAAAGTACATATTTGATGGCTAATGAAATTATGAAGGGTCAGTTAAGCACATTTGATGAACGTCTTCGTCCACCAGAACAAAAGGCGTCAACAAATACAAACACACGCGCGGAACTAATGTCATTGATGAAAATTCGCCATCAGTCGAATTTTCAATTGTATAAATCGATCCGTAACTTGGCTGTCGTATTTAATCAAAAAAACGCCGATCAATTATTGAAAGACTTATCTCCGTCATTCGCAGAAGCGAATATCAAGCCTGAAGTTTACACGCTCTGTGCAGAAGTGAATAAAATAGTACGCCCAGATTTAAGCCCGTTTGCTAAAGAGATTTCTATTTCTAAATTCCAAGTGTCTGGATTGAATGAAGTCAGTGCTTTAAATCAACGCCCTGAGGATTTATTTTTTAAAGGTTTAACGTACATTCAATCTTTGGCGCCCTACTGCGAACACGTAGAAAATAGTCTTAAAGCACAAATGCTGTCGCCAAATTCGTTTAATATGGGCGATTCAGTTCCCGCTAGAAAATGGTTTCAAACGGTGACTCAATACACATTGCCCATCGAATTCCAAAATGCATCGTCTGCTACGTCGCAAGTTCAAAATTCAAGCCGTAATGCCTACGTTCGTTTGAAAGATGATGTGGTCTGTGAAACGGCGGTTGAGTGTACGCGTAACATCATGGAAGACATGGTTAACGTATATCAAGTGGCGCTTTACAAAGGTGTCTCTAGGAATAAATTGGCTAACGAGACAGTTTCGCAAAATTACCTAGGTGCCGATGTTGCGTGCGGATTGTTCGATCCTTGGCAGCAAAGCCAGCTGCGTAAGAAAAACTTAGTTTCTGATTTGGTGAGCTCGGTGATTTCTGGTGTAACGATGCTTCCGATTTACCTAGATTTAGATTTTGACACCAAAAAATTAGTTAGCTTTTCACAGTTGTTTGAGAATAGAAAAATTAAGTTTGATCCTCAGTTTGATCAAAAGACTATTTCAACGACTGTGTTCTTGGATTTGGGCCAGCTAGCTAAAGCGCCTTGCTATGTCAGTGTTTCCAATACGAGTAAGATTAAGCAGCCGAACATGGGATTGCTTTTCAAGGGCATTACATTTCAGGGCTGTATCCGAAACGCTGATGGTCAGGTGGTTTCTAACAATTTAGAATTGCAAACGAACCAGTCGAAAGAAATAGCGGCGTGTGGCGCGTGTATGCTGAACTTTGAAGAAGTCGCTATCACTGCAGTGACGAATCATTACAACGTCTTTCGTTTTGGAATTCGTTTTATCGCCAGCCTTGTAAGCTACTTCAAAGATGATGAAAATCCAGTGAATCAACCAATCGAGTTAAAAGTAAATCCAGAATACGTAAAAGAGGCGTATGTTAAATACAACTCGATTCCCGATTCGTGTATGTACGAGTTAATGAATGGCGCTAAGTGTATGGAAAACATTTGTTTGTCGTACACGATTTCAGAACTTGAAAGTAAAACGGGAGTGAAAGTTAAGGATGGCAGCCTGTGGAATTCGAGCGATTCGGGTATGTCTAATGGTGATTCGTATACAGATGCGTGGGTAAAGTTTGATGGTTGCGAAAAAGAAACGCGCGTACCTATCATGTGTGTAAAAGGTAAAAAACCGAGTTACATAGGCATTCCGCGATCTGTACCAAGCTGCGCACGGAGATCTGAATGAAATACGTTTTAATGGTATTGCTTCTAAGTTTTTATTCCGTAGCTCAGTCCTTAAATCTGGATTTGAATTTTGGTGGCGTTCCGTTTACGTTCTCTAAAAAGTCGTTTGCCAGTGACGGCGGCGAGCTGAATATCGGCTACTTTGTTACGTGTCGTGGTGACAAGCCGAGTTTATGCCAGGAATACTGCGGGGCGGATTCATGCCTTGTGAACACGGACTCGTGTGAAGGTTGTGTAACCTCACGAAATCTAAATGTGTTTGCCTTGTTCAATGATTTCTCGAAGTTGTTTTCGTTAGCAAAAAATAATTTAAACTGGATTGAAGTGTTCGGAAGAATTAAAAACGATGAACTGCGCATGGTCGATGAAAATGCGATTTTGAATTTGTTTGAAGACACACAGTCAGACGAAAAATACGAAAATGCTAGAAAACGTTTCTTAAGCAGCTGCCCAGCTGAAACTCAAAAAGCATTTCTTTTGGTCGAAACAGATCTAAATCCTTTGCTGTATATTTGCAGAGGCACCTACGGACAGATCACGTATCAAACTAAATGGAACACCGAGATTTCCCAGTGAAATGGCTATTCGCGATTCTTTTCCTAGCATTGCAGTTGCCCGCGGTCGTCTGGACCGTTAAAGCCGATTGGGATGAATCCAATGAGGATGCCTATTCTGAATGGGTTAGTCAGTATTGGACCAATGACGTCTTTACGAATCCGGAAAGTCAGTTGTTTGGTTTAAAAACAGACTGCGCCGATGCTTCGTATGCAATGCGCGCATTCTATGCATTTCAAAATGGATTGCCCGTCGATTTTCATCGCTATGATGGAACTAGAGTGGACCAGTCGCTATCGTCTTTTGATCACATTGCGGATCCCGTAGCGCGTTTCAGAAGCTATTTGAATTACGTTTTTGATGTGACGGACACGCGAACATTAAGTCGAGACACATATCCAATAGATATCAGCCGCGAGGCTGTCCGCGCCGGCATTGTCTACGTAAGCCCTGGGATACATTCATACCAGATCACCGGTCTTGATCAATATGGTGTTACGCAAACGTTAAGTTCAACAGTTCCGCGTGAACAGCGCTTGTTATTTAATCATTATGGATTTCCATTCTACATTCCTCAAGATACTAAAAAATATTCGGATGGCTTCCGCGCATTTATAACTAGTCAGCAAAACAACTCTCAAAAAAAATCACTAGAACAATTTAAGATCGGCGAGTCCTCTGCCGGCGATTTTATTCTGTACCAAGAGAAACTAATCCAAAAACTTCAACTTAAGGTCGAACCGTTTGAGCGACATATCAGTCGTATCAAAGGAAATTTGTGTTTCTTTTCAAGAGAGCGCACCGTCCTTGTCGCCGATGCTTTTGTTGCTAAAAGCAAAATTGGGAGTTCATGTTTTGGCGCGGGCGCATTCGATGGCTACAGCACATACATTCGCGATGAGAAATTAAAGAAGTACTTTGTCGAGTTAAAAAATATGACAAAGTCATCGAATTGGTCGGCAACGTCTCAAGAGTCTAAGAAAAGCTTATTGTCGACATTCTTAATGGAAATTCCGGATGATGATTGCACTGTTGAGACAAGCTTACCGGCGAAACCATTTCTAAGATTGGCTGAAATATTTAAAGCTTTGGAAGATGGTAAAATCGTATCTGACCCGAACGCCAATATGTTGCAAAGATGGGGGCTGGAATCGTACCAGCCATTCTGTCCAATTTATTAAATCTCTAGCTGAATTTTTTCAAGCAATGAAGGATCGTTAAGGACCTTTTCGCCGCCTTTGGCAATGGCTACTAGGGGAGAGTCCGCGATATTCACGGGAAGTCTGATTTCATTTTGAATTCTTAAGTTAAAATCACGAATCAAAGCACCGCCACCCGCAAGCCAAATTCCTTGATCGATAATATCAGATACCAATTCAGGAGGCGTGTTTTCTAGCGCTTTGTGAATTGCATTGATGATCTCCTGAAGAGAATCATTCATTGCTAGGCCCACTTGTTCCGATGTGATTTCCATCGATGTCGGAAGTCCAGTGTCGACATCACGGCCAGTCAGCATCGCTGTCTGAATATCTTTTTTAGGAACGGCAGTTCCGATAGAGATTTTCAAAAACTCAGCCTGAGATTCTGGAATGACGATATTTTTATAACGTCGAAAGTATTGAACAATGTCGGCATCGATTTTATGACCACCAACACGAATAGCTTCGCAATAAACAATGTCCGCGAGCGCGATAACGGCAACTTCAGTTGTTCCGCCGCCGATATCAACGATCATCGAGCCAATAGGTGATTTGATTTTTAAACCCGCACCAATCGCTGCGGCCATAGGCTCATCGATTAGAAAAACTTTCTTAGCGCCTGCTTTTTTACAGGCTGTAACGACAGCTTTCTTTTCCACTTCGGTTACTCCAAAAGGAAGAGAGATTACCACTCGTGGAGACGGGTAGTGAATTTTTACGCGTGGATGATTTAAAAAATATTTTAATAAATATTCAGCGGAATCAAAATCCGCGATAACGCCATCTTTGATTGGTTTTTGAATAACGATATTACCGGTTTGCTTGTCTGCAATTTCTTTCGCTTCTTTGCCGACAGCGATGATTTTTCGTTTCTGATTGCTAGTGACGACTTGAGCAACGATGCTCGGCTCGTTAACGACGACACCTTTACCGCGTACACTGATAACTGTATTTGCAGTGCCAAGATCGATATAAATATCGGCAGCCGTTGTATCGTCTTTAAACCACGAGAACATAGAAACTCCTATTTAGTCCGTCTTTTGAAACCAGAATTGTTATCAAAAGGGATGCTAGCAAATAAACACAAGCCTGACTCTGATTTGTTTAAGTTTAACTGCAATTCGCCGGCAAAAAACACATTTGGAATATCTGGGTGATTGTATTCCGCGCCGACCGTGAATTGGGCGCCAGAGTCATTATGATTTTTCATGGCCACAAAGTTGATAGGTACGGCTACATAGCTGGTCAGATTTCCTTTTTGAACATTGATTTTTTTGCTAGCCATCGGCGCAAATTGAATTGTTGTAACGCTGGTGTCATCATAACGGCTGAGCCAAAGAGCACTGCGGATTCCAAGTGCTGGTTGATTGCCTACGTCAGGAAACGGAATGTATTTCATCGTTGCGCCCATTTGATATTCAACACTGCCGACGGCAAATAAAAAGCGGCTAGATAAATCATCTCTCCACCCCGCATCTAGAAAACCACCGACGTTCACGCCGCCGTTTCCTGCCGACAAAGATTGAAGAGAGCCACCCACGCGGTAAGATCCCGGATTGATAACTTCTCCTGATTCGCCGATCGATAAATAGTTGGCCTTAGATATCATTGGAGCAATTAAAAAAGTCAGGCAAAGTAATAGATATTTCATATAGACTCCCTTAGGGAAAAAAGTAGGCTCTCACTAGAATAAATAGCTGGTCGTGCATTTGACAAGCTGAATAACTGTTGAGACAGTTATGTCATGTCTATAGATAGTCTTCCAGCTAATCTACCAGCTAAGCTGCCACTGAGTTTAGTGGTTATCACTTTGAACGAAGAAAAGAACCTAAAGGCCTGTATTGACTCCGTCCCTTTCGCGAGTGATATTGTGGTCTTAGATAGTTTTTCTAAAGACAAAACTAAAGAGATTTCTACCCAGGCCGGAGCGCGTTTTTACGAGCAATCTTGGTTAGGGTTTGGGCCGCAAAAAAACAAAGCCGTAGAGTTAGCCAAATATGACTGGGTGCTGAGTTTAGATGCAGACGAACGATTGTCGCCGGAACTGCAGGCAGAGATCCTTGAACAGTTTGAAACACTGAGCGCGCAAACGGGTTACTTGTTGCCTAGAATTTCATTCTATTTAGGTCGCTGGATACGTTACGGCGGCTGGTACCCTGATTATCAGTTGCGACTGTTTAATCGCAAACATTCTAAATGGGATCAGGCCGGCATTCACGAAAAAGTAGTATCGCCGCAAACATCGAAATTTAAAACTCCCATCCAGCACTATGTATTCAATTCGATCAGTCACCAGGTAATTACGAACGATAAGTATTCGAGCCTTCAGGCTCAGCACTTGTTCAAGGAAAAGAAATCCAAATTCTCGTTGTTTAGGCTAGTGACAAAACCGTGGGTGAAGTTTGTTGAAAATTATTTCTACAAACGCGGATTCCTGGACGGGGTGCCTGGTTTTGTTATTGCTGTGGGGTCGGCGTATTCGGTATTTTTGAAGCATGCTAAATTATGGGAGCAACAGAAATGATTCGCAATTTGATGGTAGTTTTGCTGATCGCTGTTTGTGTCATCGCTGAAGAGTCGGCATGGACTTTAACTACACCGTCGTTCAAAGGCGTGAAGGTTAACGGTTCGTCTTTGAAAAATGCCCCCTTCTGGGAGTTCGAGAGGTTTAATCAGATCGAGACGGGCAACACAGAGGCGATGATTTTCAAAACGGGACATTTGTATTTAAAAGTATTTAAAAACAGTTTGGTTAGATACAATGATTCCGTCTTGCAGCTGGTATCTGGACGAATTTATGTAAAAGCAGAAGCGACGGATCTGACATTCCAGGTTCCAACATTTTTTAAATTTAGAATCACGCCGGGTGACTTTTTAGCAGAGCATGATTTGAAAGCCAAAAGCACTATGTTCGAAATTTTATCAAAGCCTCAGGTGGTACAAATAGATTCTGATGATCGAGAGATGTCGACGCTGGAAGCAACAAAATTAGTTTTTCAAGCTGAGTTGGTCGATGGTGATATCGCTTACGATTTTTTACTCAATGATCGCAAGATTCCAAAATTAAAAATGGAAAAACATAAAATCGATAAGCCGCTCCTACTAGATACGAATCTGTGGACTTCATCAGTTAAGAAGGCAGCGGAAGCCAAAAAGAAGCAGGTCAAAAAGGCCGCGATCGATAGTTCCAAGTATATCTGTAAAAACCCAAACGGAGTTCTAAGCGCCTGTGCGTTTGTTCAGGAATCTCAGCAGTGTATTCGCTATTCATGTAATTTAAGTGGTGAGTGGACACAGCGAACGGTATTTTTGAAAAGCGAACTGTGTCCTAAGATGAAAATGGTCAAAGATTGTGAGTGGATTTCTAAGTAGCCGTTGCCTTTCCGTGTCGTATAAAATGGATAGACTAGGGTCTGATCTTACAATTTTGCATACGGGTTTCTGAAATAAGGGCCAATAGTCCAAAGACCTGATTGATTTAACCGCCGGAATTATTCTCGATATCGTCTGGTCAGGAAAGCTAAGGAAGTGAAGGCGGCTTCCGGAAAATAGGCAGGGGTTTGTGGGCGACTAATTATTTAACACATGAAATTGCAGTGCCAGCCTCAGAATGATTATCGCCGATCGCATAGCAAGTCACAGATCCTCGTTTAATCTCATAAAAGACGTGTCTTCCATTATTCCCAATTACGGTAATACTCTCAGCGGGCCATTGTCTATCACCTGCTGGTAGCCTCTCGCTTGATTGATGTTTTGATTTTTCTTTAGCAAAAGAAGTTCCAGCTAAAAGTAGTCCTAAGCATAATAACAAAGTCTTTATCCTCATCATTCCTCCATTTATTTCATTTTAAATGAATGATTTGTTTTTCGATAGTCCAGAAAACAATTCATTAAAACGAATTTAAGGTCATCTGACCTGAGCATTCCTAATCGGACCAACGGCGAAATAACCGCCAGGCTTCGCAACCATCGTTTCTATTGAGCTCTTTCTTGTTTTTTAGAGTTAGTAAATTTTAGATAAAGAGCGACAGTGAGTCTGATCGGAAAATCAAATAGAGAAATGCTCAGAAGCCATTGAAAACTACAAAACATTAAAAGATCTAGAAGGGCAAATGGTTGCCAAATCGATGCGGAAAGAATGCTGAATCAGTGGAGAAAATATATAATATTTCAGTTCACTGATGCGATTGCAAACCTAATAATTCAACAGCAATTGTTAAAAAGTGGCTGCTGTAATGCGTGTGACAAAATCACAGTTACAAAACATTGTAAGAAATAATTATTGACAGCATATTTGTGCTTTTAAAATCGTCGCCTTAGCATCACTTTGTTTCGTGCAAGAAGCGAGTTGCGCTGACCTCGAAAAACATACTAGAAGCCAGTTTAGAGGAAATGCCGCCTTAGCATTCTGTGGCATTTCTTCCCTCTGTTCCTTTTAAAAACACTGAAAATCGTGTTTTCAAATCCCATGCTATATAAATTCTTGCGAGGTGGACGATGAAATTAAAAAAACTTACAGATCAAAATCTAGATAGCAATTTAAAAGAACTTGTCGCCGGCGAGCGGGAAATATTGGCGGAAATTATTCTTCATATCATCGAAGTGGAAACTAGAAAACTATATCTTAAACTTGGCTTTGCCAGTTTGTTTGAGTACTTAACCCAGCACATTGGCTATGCCAATGGCAGCGCACAGCGGCGCATTGATGCTGCTCGGTTAGCGATGGTCGTTCCAAAAGTGGTCGGCGATTTGGAATCTGGCGACTTGAACTTATCGCAAGTTTCCTTGCTACAAAAAAGCATTCGAGCGGTACAGTCAGAATCTAAAACTAAAGTCGATCAAAAAACGAAAGAGGATTTAGTGAATCTACTATCTAACAAATCCTTTGCTGAATCAGAAATCCTCGTGTCGCAAGTTCTAGACATCACGCCGGCGGAAGTTACAAAAATAACAAATCAAAAAGATGAGTCTGTGCGGCTACAAGTGACGTTAAGTAAATCCCAATGGGAGAAACTGCTAAAAATGAGGGAACTATTATCCAATTCAATGCCATCTGGTATCAGCAATTGGGACCAAGTGCTTGAGTATGCAGCCGATAAAATAATAAAACTAAAAGACAAATCTCAGGGGAAACAAAAATCAGAGAATCAAAATCAGAATCTGAAGCCGCACCATACCTCGGAGCCATCGTCGAGTAAAGCAAGACAGCACATTCCAATCTCTATACGGAGGCAAGTGTTTCAACGTGACCAGTGCTGCCAGTATTTAAATAAAACCACAGGGAAAAAGTGTGAATCCAAATGGCATCTGCACATCGACCACATCCAGCCTTTATGGGCCGATGGTTCCAATGAATTAGAAAATCTTAGAATTCTTTGTGCTGGGCACAATCAACAAGTTTACCGATGGCAGGCTAACATAAACAATCATAGCTGAGATGCCTACGCCGGGTATTCGTATCGAAATTTTGTTGTGGTTCGAGGAACAAGGCGAGAAACAAGGCTTGGGCTATCAGACTAAATCTGAGCCAGTTGTACGACATTTCTACATATACAGGTTACAGATCTTCTAGTTTCTTTACCACTTTATCAATTTCATGTTTAGTTTGTGCCAATGTTTTATCTCTCCAGTCAAAGTCAGATGGGTAAAACATTTCCTTAAACATTCTCTTTGAAAACGTTTCTGAGTTCGTATCAGCAGCTTTGTGTTGGTAGGTTTGATTCTCAACAACCATTCTGTACAAAGAATCAAGCGATCCTAAAATAGTTTGTGAATCCAGCGTCCCGAACTCGAATGTGACCGGGTAAATATCCGCCGACTTTTTATAAGTCTCGTGAAAGTAAGTTAAGATATCGCCTGTGGTTTCGTAGAAATTTTTGCTATTGCCGAAATCAATAGTCGTTGGTGCGTACATATCAGATATTTTCTTTGCCGAGGCTGAATCGGAATGGCCCGACAGCAAGTGAAGTTTGCCTTTTTCGCCGTAGCCGGTATGCAAATCAATATACACTATTTTTTGATAGCCTTGAATTTCTCGATCCCAAATCTTTTTAAGTGCGATGAATTCCGGTTGCAACTGGCTGCCTCCGTAATAAACGCCTTTAGGATGAGTGTACTGACCTTTCAAGATAGACCGGCGTAGTGTATCCATCGAATGAGTTAAAATCAATTGAGCAGAGTCGAAATAAAACGAGAGTTTTTTTAGGATTCCATGTTCATAAGGTTGTTCGGGATTTAAAAACGAATTGATTTTTGCGTAGTCTTCATTCTTTTTTTCAAAATCCGATTCCTTCACCACAAAGTTGCGATTTAAATCCACATTATTCGGATTTGTTCGTCGATTGTGAAACGTGCCCCATGGGTTGATTAAATGAATGTAAAGAAAAGAAGTGTTCGCATAGCGCTTGTCGTGCAAATATTCCAAAAGAAAATTTTGAATGCCGGCGCCAGTTAATCCTTCAATGCCATGAGTTCCAGACTGAATAATAACTAAGTTTTTTTTGATTTCAGATGGAACCAGCGCAAAATCGATTTTGGGCTGAAAATCTTTTGCCGCGATATTGTAGTATTCAATAGTGGAAATATCGATTTTAACATTGTTGTTTTTCGACTGTATCAATTTTGTGCGCGTTTCAAAATCAGTTTTGTAAGTCGCCATTGAGTCTTTAAAGTAAGACTGAGAATTAATGGCGAAAGACGCTGTAGAAAATAGAAAACAAAAAAATAATGTACATTTCATAGTGATTTGATTTCACCATGATAAACAACGCCGTGCCAAGTGATTTCAAAGAATCTGTCAAACAGAGTTTTTTCATAGGGAAATTCAAATTCATATTGTTCTTCATAAAGACTGAGCTCTTTCTGGAAAACAAACGTTTTTTGCTCGTCGGACAATTGGGTGAACTCGCCCTGAAGTGGAATCGCGAATAAGTACACATTGCTTGCGTGGATATGTACATCGATATCTAATTCAGTTTTAAAATAGGCGGCGAATGCGGGTTTAACGGTTACCGAGAGGCTTTGTTGATTTAAGATCATGTGATCGTAAATAGTGAACGTCATGGAATACGATTTTCTGTTTTCTCTTCAGCGGTCGGCGGCACCAGTGGTTCCGTCATTTTTTTACGTGTGTCTTGTTTAGCAATCACAATGGTCCCCGGAGTTAACGTTTGATATGCGTTAATCATATGCTTTTTAGGTAAAGCGATGCAACCTAAACTGCGTCCTAAAAATCCATATTTGGCAATATGCTCGCGACTGCAGAAGTCGGCTCCATGTATAACGAGGCGTCGATCATACGCGATGCTGTTACGGACGCTCACACCGTGAAGATTTAATGTGGGACTGAAATGACCAATATACGGGTATTCAGAGTCAGCTCTTTCTCGCCAAATTTAAACGCTTTGTCATCGAACGAAAAATTAGGATCAGAGATTCGATAACGTGTAACGTATGTATTGTACTGGGAGCTAAGATAGTCGACCGCAGTGGGAGTTTATTACTTTTTCTTGAACAAGGATTCGGCGAGTTCCATTTGTGCTGTTTTTTTAGGCGCCAGAGTGGACCCGGCCATATTGAATAGATTATACTTTTCAACGTCTTTATCGGTCGGTTTTTGAGCGATGCATTGGACCCGAGTTTTACCATGAACCGTACCTTCGCGATAAAATGTGATACGCAAACCGGCCAAATTTTTTAAAAGCTCGTTGTGTTTAAAATAAAAGTTTTTATAGTCATCTTCTTTGCCTAGGACTTCATTCACTTCGTCCACCAAATAGGACTCTATCATTAGGGTGCCGCCAAACTTTAGGCTTTTTATTATTTCTTGGTACAGGCGGTTGTTGTGCGGTCGGTAGTAGTTCATTAAAATGGTGTCGTACTGAAGCAATCCAAACAAATGAAGTTCGATATCGGCCGTTTTGAACTGAACCACCTGTTCTGGACCAGAGATATTTTTCTCGGCCTTTTGTTTGGCGGTGTCGGAAATGTCGATTCCAAGCACGTCGAAACCTTTTTTGCTTAAATACAAAGAGTCGTTTCCAAGGCCACATCCGATGTCCAAGGCTTTGCCTTTTTTAAGTTCCTCCCAATGATCTGCTAATAAAGTAGTCGGGGAGTTTTTTAAAAACTGACTATAGTTTTGATTTTTGGATTCATTGGTTTGATAGACCTGATTCCAGTAATCATTTGGGCTGGTTGTGCTCATACGTAAAAATTTAATTGAAAACGAAGTGAAAACAAGTAAATTATTTATATTCTATAACTACACGGAAGGAAATCGTTATGAACTTAAATAAAAAAATGTCTAAAAGAGAATTCTTAACTCACATGGTAACTGTGACAGGCACAGCTGTTGTAGCCGTGCAAATGCTAAAAAGCTCAGCGGGCGCTCAAGAAAAACGCCGCGGTGCTAAAACAGACACGCCAGCAAAAGAGACCGATCTACCATTGGTTGAGCCAGGTAAAGGAACAGCGGATGCTCTAGCTTATCACCATTCACATGCAGATGCTGACAAAGACCCTAAAACAGATAAAAAAACGGATAAAGGCGTAGCTTGGGACAAACGTTTTTGCAATAATTGCAGCTTCTATGCAAAAGTGGGCGACAAAGACGGCAAGCCAGTTGGTAAATGTTCTCTATTCCCCAAAGTGTTAGTTGCTGATCAGGGGATTTGTAATTCTTGGGCTAAAAAGGCTTAGACGGGATTAGGGAGTCGAGAGGCTCCCTTTTTTATTGTGAGTCTTTTGGGCGTTTGACGTTTGTCGGACCGTTTACGTTTTCGTTTCGGTTTTTTTGCTTAGTTTGAAAAGCATTGCCCCTAATCTGTTTACTAATATTTTTAAGTCTGGATCGTTAATATCTTCTAATTCTAGGATTGCTTGGCATTCTCGTAAGCTACCATAGGAGATAGAGTAGAATCTTCTCTGATCAGCCGGCGTTCGCTTTCCGGAGCCTTCGGCTAAGTTTAATGCGATCGAAGAAGTAGCTCGATGAAGTTGATCCTGTAAAATACCGGGAAGTTCCAGCCGTTTACATTTTTGATAAAATTCCTTGGCGACAACATAAGCATCAAATTTCTCAAGCATCCAAAACCCAAATGCAATCACCAAACCACATCGCAAACCGCAAGCGGTACGGAAACGAAAACGAAAAAAACGGTACGCCGAACGCCCAACGTCGAACGGTCCGTCAAACGCCAAACGACCGCCACCGGGTTAAGCGGTCGGAGTTCTCAAAGCGCGACGAAGTATCTTCCCAACATTTGTTTTCGGAAGCTCCGTTCGAAACTCAACAACCTTAGGTACTTTGTAATTTGTAAGGTTCAGCTTAGCATGAGCAATTACGCTTTCTGCAGTCAAATTAGGATCTTTCTTCACAATCACGACTTTAACTACTTCGCCAGAATGAGTATCTGGTTCGCCAATCGCGGCTACTTCAAGGATGCCAGGATGTGAAGCGAGTGCATCTTCGACTTCGTTTGGATAAACGTTGAAGCCGGATACCAAGATCATGTCTTTTTTGCGGTCCACAATTTTGATGTAGTTCTTTTCATCCATGATGCCAATATCGCCAGTATGTAGCCAGCCGTCTTTGTCGATTACTTTGGCTGTTTCGTCTGGGCGTTCCCAGTAGCCTTTCATGACTTGTGGGCCGTAAACGCAGATTTCGCCCGGTTCGTTATTTGTCGTTTCTTTGCCGTCATCATCTACGAATTTAATCCATGTCTCTGGAAGAGGTAGGCCGATCGTTCCCACGCGGTCAGTGCCATCGATCGGATTGCAACACGCTACTGGGGACGTTTCCGTTAAACCGTAGCCTTCTACGATTTTTGTTCCCGTCATTTTTTCCCAACGTTCGCTGACAGCTTTTTGTAGAGCCATTGCGCCGGCAACGCTGACTTTGACGGGTCTAAAGTCAATGGATGTAAAATCAGGGTGATTCATCAGGGCATTGAAAAGAGTATTCACTCCCGACATCACCGTGAATTTGCTTTTCTTCATGTCTTTGATGAACGCCGGAATATCACGAGGATTTGTGATCAAAACATTTTGAGCTCCATAGCGCATGAATGCTAGGCAATTCACCGTCAAAGAGAAAATGTGATACAGAGGCAATGCAGTGATGGCGATCTCTTCGCCTTCTTTTAATTTCGGTCGCATCCAGTTCGCAATTTGCAACATGTTAGCGATAATATTTCTGTGAGTTAGTATCGCTCCTTTGGAAACACCCGTTGTTCCGCCTGTGTATTGTAAGAATGCTGTATCAAGAGTGTTCATTTCTACTTTTTGGAACGTCGCTAGGTTGCCAATTTCAAGAGCTTGGTTTAAATCATAGGCCTGTGGCAAATAATGTGGCGGAACCATTTTCTTTACGTACTTAACTACAAAATTAATAAGCAGGCTTTTTGGAAATGGCAAAAAATCGCCGATTTCAGTTAAAATAACGCTTTCAATTTTTGTGTCTTTGATGATGCTTTCAAGTAAGTGCGCATAGTTTTTCAAAATCACGATACATTTTGCGCCGGAATCGTTGAACTGATGTTTCATCTCGGGAGCAGTGTACAAAGGATTTGTGTTTACGATAATCAGACCCGCTTTGATCGCACCGAATAGCACGACTGGGTATTGCAGCAAATTAGGCATCTGAATCGCAATCCGATCGCCTTTTTTAAGTTTTAATTCTTGCTGCAAGAACGCTGCGAATTGATTCACTTTCTCGTTCAACTGGGCGTAAGTGAATGTGTGGCCATAGTTCGTCATGGCTTTTTTGTCTGTGTACTTAGCTACAGCCTCGTCCACGATGTCCATAATATTTTTATATTGATCTATGTCGATTTTAGGAGAGATAGACGGATGATAAAGCGGGCGCCAAGGATCATTTCGGTTGGTCACGGGGGTAGTTGAATGCATATTGATTTCATCCATAAAAAACTCCTTAAAATTAAGTGTCTGCTTTGTTATACTATCAGTATGCGGCTGCCTTTTGTCCACCACTTTATTAGAATAATTGCTCCGGCTATTTTCGTTTCTATTATTGCCGCGAATGCCGCGCGAAAACCGGCGGAGAGTTCCAATTCTGGACAACAAAATACAGTTAAAAAAATGGCGACAAAGTCAGAGGCAAAACCAGTCGATTTTTTCTCGAAAAAGAAAATGGAACTGGTCAAAGAGTTAGACGAAGTCATGCGAGAAATGATCTGGCTGATCCGCGTCCAACGTTCTAGCGCTAATAAAACATTATTTGGGAAAGTTTACCGCGCACTACAGCAGGCCAAAGGTATCCAGCTCACCGAAAAAAATAAACATACGTGTGATCAATATCAATTAGAGAAAGTGTCTGCGTATCAATACCGTGTTTACGAGTACTGCCAAAAGCATCGAAGTCCTGATTTGCTTGCGAAAATTGATTGGAGTCAGAATCGTGTGACGTTTCAATTTCAAGGGCAGAACTATACCGATATTTTAGGTTCCGCGGCCGCACTTGTGGCTCCCGTTATCGATTGCACAGTGACGATTGAAGGAGAGTCTAGATTGTCCGAGTTGCATTGTTCTGGGTTTCGCATAACACGAGCGGAAAACGTCGTGCGGTTTGAAAGCATCGGTTATAAAAAAGGCAAAGATCCTTTGATGGTTTTGAAGGGTGAAGTGCTAAAGAACTTGCTACCTTATTCAGACCTAATTATTTCGGTGCCGTTGTCAGGCAAGGTTAAAGTCTTAGAGAAAAAGAAAGTTCCCGATCTTGATGAAACAACCCCAGCGCAAAAAGAAAAGGAAAAACAAAAAGAAGAAATAGCGAAAAAACCGCCAGCAATGCCGGCACCCGTAGATCCTAAAAAACCGGCAGAGCATTTCGAGCCTGTGTATGTTGATCCAGCCAAAGTGACTCAGCCGCCTCGCGAAGGCGAGGGGCCAGTGAATGATTCCGAGTCAACGCAGCAAAATCCAAATAATACCTTGCTGAAAAATAGCCAGCCTGATGTTATTGAAATTCAAGAGAATCAACCCGTACCGCAACCATTGCCAACTCGGTAACTGGCGCTAAGGAAATCATCATGGCAAAAAATGCAAAAATGCCAAAGAAAGCAGTTCCAAAAAAAACGGCGCCTAAAAAAAAGCCCACTAAGAAAACCGCTAAACCCTCGGAACAAACGATGATGGGCACAACCATCGGTCATTTTTCTGTTTTAAACTCGGCGGGCAACGCCTATACAGAAAAAGATTTAACTGGACACAAAACCGTACTTTATTTCTACCCTAAGGACGATACTCCTGGGTGCACTATAGAAGCTCAGCAGTTCTCTGATTTGAAGTCTAGCTTTGATAAATTGAACACCGTGATTCTAGGCATTTCTAAAGATTCGTCACAAACGCACGAAAGATTCATCAACAAATTTGGTTTCAAAATTGATTTGTTGTCAGACGAAAAAGAAAAATTGTGCAAATTGTTTGGCGTGATCAAAATGAAAAATATGTACGGACGTAAATACCTAGGTATCGAGCGTAGTACATTTGTTTTAGATGAGAACTTAAAAGTGATCAAAGAGATGCGTAAAATATCTCCCGATGGTCACGCGCAAGAGATTTTAGATTTTGTGAAATCTTTGTGAGTATGAAAAAATCGCAATGCTGCCGGCAACGGTGGCATTCAGCGATTCCATACCGTTAATCGGGATATAAATTTTATTTTTAGCCAAGAACGAGTTTTTTAAACCTTGGCCTTCTTCGCCCAGCCACATTCTTAAATTTTTTGGCCATTCAAATTTATAAATATTTTCGCCGTCCAAATCCAAACCGAAATCATGTTCGTTTAGAGTTAAATCATTCGTCGTTAGGTGGATGAAATTTAATTTCAAAGTGCCGCCACTCGAAGCGCGCAGAGCTTTGGGGTGATAGGGATCACACGCGCCCGGAGTTAAAATGACCGTATTCACATTGAATGACAGGGCTGTTCGGCAAAGCGCGCCCATATTGGCAGGATCAGTCAGTGGTAGAACTAATTCAAGGCCAATGGGAGCTTTCAGTTGCTGGGACGCTGTCTCTTTTGGTTTTTCGCATACGAAAACGGGGAAATCGGTTCCGGCAGAATCCAGTTCTTTGAACAGTAGAGAATCCAAAGTAAAATACAAATTAGGAGATTCTAAGCTCCACTTTTTCTTTAGCGTCGCTAGTTTATCGCCAGAAAAATTTTTAGGTACTAAAATCGATTTGATAGGGAATCGCGATGCGATTTTTTCAGAAATGAAATCATTCAGAATTTTTTCGCCCGACAATAAAAACAGGCCTTCTTTTTTGCGGCCTTTGCGAGTCAGTAGCGACTCCCACGTCTTGTACTTCGCATTTTGTGCGGACGAAATAATAAATGGACTATCATTTGTCATCGTCTGAATCCTCGAAGTCTTCTAGCGGTGGCGATTTAATTTTGCGATAAACAATCAGGCGACGTTCATGAGGCGTTTTCGGGATCGAATATTTAAAATCATTTTCGAGTACATAGAATTCTTTGTACGTTTCGGCTAGTTTGAGCTCTGGGTCAGCGTTTGGTCCCTTCATAAAAATTAAATATCCACCGTCTAACAGACAGTTGATCGTATTTTTCATGGTGTTGCCGATGTCTTCGACCGCGCGAGTGATGACTGATTTTACGGGGTACACAAATTCGGGATCAATGTTGCGGCCGATAATTTCTAGGTTTTCTAGTTTCATTTCTTCGCGCACCGTTTTTAGAAAGCTCACGCGACGTTGAACGCCTTCGCCGAGCAAAATTTTCTCTTTTGGGTACATTATTTTCAGCGGAATTCCTGGGAAGCCTGGGCCTGTTCCTAAATCTAAAAGTGGAAACTGCGGTTTGAAAAACTCCAGAAAAATTAAGCTATCGATAAAGTGTTTTATGGCGACATCCTTTAGAGTCAAAAGTCGAGTGAAGTTCTCGTCTTTTTGGTTGTCCATCAATAAACGGTAAAAATGCGCCAGTTGCCGGCGCTGTTCATGAGACGTCACCTTGAAGTCATGATTGCGAAAGACGTCATAAAGACGATCATTCGCCTCTTCAAGCGAGTATATCTCTTGAGGCTTTTTGTGTTTTCCCATTAATTTTTTAGGGGCGTCAGAACTGGTGGTTTTGGAGGCAGCTACCGGATGGGCTTTTTTAGTCGCCACGGCGTCAGGTTTTTTCTGACGTTCCTTGTAAGCTGAGTAGTTGGATTTGTTTTTATGCGCCATAATTTAAGCACTCATCCTAGGTGGATTTTGGCTCTGAGTCAAACGGGAGTTCAAAAACCTTGCGGTCTAAAGGGGGGGCATGCATATTTAAAAATATGATTATTTACGAAAAGTTAGACGGGATTCATAAAAAAGCAATTGATGAATTTGGAGCTGCTAAAAACCGCGAGGAGCTTTACCAATTCAAAGTTAATTACATGGGCAAAAATGGCCTATTAACTGAACTCATGAAAGAGATGGCCAAGCTGTCTGTGGACGATAAGAAAGAGTTTGGCCGCCGTATTAATGTAGTTAAGCAAGATCTCGAGGCTAAATACACGGAACTATTTGAGGCCTTAAAGCTCAAAGAGCTTGATGAAAAAATGCGTACTGAGCAGTTAGATCTGACGATGCCGCCGCCAAAAAATCAGAGAGGCAGTCCACATCCCGTTCATCGCGTACGCGATGAAGTCGTGCAAATTTTATCACGTGTGGGATATTCACTACGCTTGGGCCCATCAATAGAGAGTGATTATTACAATTTTGAAGCCTTAAATATCCCAAAAAACCACCCCGCGCGTGATATGCAGGATACTTTTTTCGTGGATGAAACGAATGTTCTTCGTACTCACACAAGTCCCATCCAAATTCGCAGCTTGGAATCAGAAACATTGCCGTTACGAATTATCGGCACTGGTCCGGTATTCCGTGTGGATAGTGATATTTCCCATTTGCCTAACTTTCATCAAATTGAAGGTATGTGCGTCGATCGCAATATCTCAATGGCTGATTTGAAAGGAACAATCACTTATTTCGTAAAAGAATTTTTTGGTTCTGAATTAAAAACACGTTTCCGCCCTAGTTATTTTCCATTCACAGAGCCATCGGCAGAAGTCGACTGCCAATGCCCCATTTGCAAAGGCAAAGGTTGCAGTCTGTGCAAAAGTACGGGCTGGATTGAAATTGGCGGCGCCGGTTTAATGAATCCAAAAGTGTTATTATCAGCAAAAGTTAAATACCCTGAGTGGACTGGTTTTGCGTTTGGATTTGGTCTTGAGCGTATGGCCATTATTAAATACGGCATCCCAGATATTCGCTTGCTGCCTGAAAATAATTTGAGTTTCCTGAAACAATTCTAGAGTGGTGTGATCTTATGAAAATTTCGTTAAAATGGTTAAATGAACTGATCGCAATTGAGGACTATATTAAAAAGCCAGAGCCGCTAGCGGACATTCTGACTAAAGCCGGACTTGAAATCGAAGGCATTGAAAACAAAGCCAAGAATTTCGAGAATGTAGTTGTTGGCTTGATTCTGGAAAAAGATAAACATCCCAACGCGGACAAATTGTCTCTGTGCCGAGTCACGACTGGAAATGGGGTTGTTCACCAAATCGTTTGCGGTGCTAAAAATCACAAAGCGGGTGACCGAGTTGTTGTGGCATTGCCCGGTGCTGTTCTGCCCGGAAATTTTGCCATTCAAAAATCGGTGATTCGTTCCGTGGAATCTTACGGGATGTTGTGCTCATTGAAAGAGCTTGGCTTAGCCGGAGATGCCGAAGGTTTGTTGATTCTGCCGGAATCAGCGATGGTCGGTAAAGATTTCGCTGAATACTATGGCCAAGATGATGTTGTGTTTGAAATCAAAGTGACTCCTAATCGCGCGGATGTATTAAGTCACTTCGGACTTGCCCGAGAACTGGCGTGTTTGTTGTCACGCCCTTTGAAAGAAATTAAAATTGATGACAGTCATGTCAAAAAAGACAAATCGACGAAAAAAGAAATTTCGCTGGTTGTAGAAGATTCGACATTAGCACCTCGCTACACGGGGGCTTATATTGCGAATGTTAAAATTCAAAAATCACCGGACTGGTTAGTAAAACGTCTAGAATCAGTTGGTATCAACTCCATCAATAACGTCGTTGATATTACAAACTACATTTTGCAAGAACTAGGGCAGCCTCTGCATGCTTTTGATGCGGATGAAATCCTAGATAAAAAATTAGTTGTCGGTCATCCTGAAAAAGGCGCTAAATTTGTAACTTTAGATGGAACAGAACTTAGTTTGAACGGTGAAGAGCTATCGATTAAGAATGGCAAAAACGAAACGATGTGTTTAGCGGGTCTTATTGGTGGTAAAAATTCCGGTGTTAAAGACACGACTAAAAATATCTTTTTGGAGTCCGCTTATTTTATTTCTCATTCAGTACGTAAATCTTCGCGTACCTTGGGTGTGGAGACAGAATCAGGATATCGATTTTCTCGGGGAGTAGATCCTGAGCTTACATTGTTTGCGCTTAAGCGTGCCGCCGATTTAATTCATCAAGTTGCTGAAGGTGAAGTGTATGGCGACTGCTATGATGTGTACCCGAATCCGATTCGCCGCGAGCCTATTTCTATCGCCATCGGAACGATCTCCGATCGCATGGGTTATGAAGCGACAGCGCCGATTTTTGAAAATTGGATGACTCGTCTCGGTTGCAAGGTCGATAAAATTAAAGAAAATAACTATAAAGTTACACCGCCAACATTCCGTTTTGATATGGACCACGAGATGGATTTGGTGGAAGAGTATGCGCGTCTTCAAGGGTATGATTTGATCCCAGAAGCGTTGCCTAGCTTGTCGTATCGCCCCATTCCTCATGATTCAAAATATCAACAGACATTGCAAATCACTCAAGTGTTGAATGGTGTTGGTTTTGACGAAGCCTTTAATTATTCATTTGTAGGTAAAAAAGCAGAAGATGAATTTTTTGGCGATGTTGAGAAACTAAATTCCCTTGGACTGCGTGCATCTGCGGATCGCGTGGGTCTAAGAAATCCACTCAATGAAGATCTGAATGTGATGCGATCAACACTGTCGTTCGGTCTAGTGCAAAATGCGATTAATAATATCAAGTACGGTAACAATCGTGGTTCGTTGTTCGAAGTAGGCAAAACATTCAGCAAGAATCCTCAGAGTTCTATCGTTGAAAAGAACAGTTTAGGATTTGTTGTTTGGGGACAAGACCATACAAATTGGAATGTGCCAGGCACCGCACCGATCATTTTCCACGTTAAAGAAGCCATCCAAGTGCTCGCTAAATCGTTTGGCATTAAGGCCTATATGTGGGAACAAAAAATCGATAAATTAACGGCGATCCCAACGTGTTTTCACCCGTATCAGACAGCTGTTTTGGTTGTAGAAGGCAAGAAATGTGGATTTATTTCTTCATTGAGCCCTCTGGTTTTGGAAAACGAGAAAATTCGCGAACCTATGTGCGTGGCCGAGATTGATTTAGAAGCCTTCTTGCCGCAGACAGCGCGTCCGACACGTATCAAAGACATTGCTAGATTCCCAGTGGTGGATCGCGATTTGGCCTTTGTGATGAAAAAGTCTCAGTCGGTAGGTGATGTTTTGAAAACGGTTCGTAAAGTGGTTGGTGGTAATCTATTCGACATGGAAGTCTTTGACGTTTACGAAGGCGATAAGTTGCCGGTCGGTCAAAAGAGCATCGCACTTAGAGTTCGTTACCAAGATCCCAATGCAGCCCTTGCCGATACGGCCGTTCAGGGATTTCAAGATCAGATTTTGAAATCATTAAAGGATGACTTGGATATCACGATACGAACTTAATATGAGTGAGTATCTTGATTTTCTTCTTGGTGGTTTTGCCGCGGAAAGTTGCGAAGCGAGCTTCGAAAATTGTTCAGTATTATCGCGGCAAAATCAGTTGGCCGTTGGGTACTATTTCTCTAAATTTTTCTGAAATGCGATTTCGTATTTCACGAGTCGGGCGGGGAGGTGGTTATTCCGGCGGTGGCTCTTACCCGGTTATGTACTCTTACGTGAAATCGTTTCCTAAGTTTATTTTTGGGAGTGAGTCCTGTCATAAATACGCTCTGGGTGCGTTTCTTATTATGCCGAGCTCAAAGACAATCGAAATTTCCGGAAAAAAGTATCTGGTCGGTTGCAACGACAGTAGTGTTATCGAAAAAATCGAAAAGCTAAAGGATCATCCTGTCGTGGCGAGATTGGCCGCCGCGTTTTTTCAAACGAGAAAACACTTTAATGTATACGTGTTTGTCTGAAACAATATACGAAAACCCAGACCAATTGCGTCCGTTCCTAGAAAATTTGACCGAGTTTTGTCGAATGATGGATTTAACGTTGAGTCACAAACTTAAAAAATAGCGGCTTGCGTAATTTCCGAAAGCTACTCCTCTAAGCTCTTGATTTTGTTTAATAAGTATTTGAGACTGAATAAGTCTTTTAATAGGATTGAGGTTATAAATGGCAGGACAAAACGTCTGGAAATCAACGATGACGAAAGCCGATATCGTTGAAAAAGTGTACGATAAAATCGGATTCTCAAAAAAAGAAGCTAGCGACTTAGTTGAGCTGGTATTTGACACAATTAAAAACGAATTGCACACGGGCGAGAAAATTAAAATCTCTGGTTTTGGTAATTTCGTGGTGACTCAAAAGCATGAACGCGTGGGACGTAATCCTCAAACAGGTGATCAAATCATGATTTCCGCGCGTAAGAAATTAACGTTTAAACCTTCGCAAGTTCTAAGAGCTATGTTGAATGGTGAAGACTACACTAACTTGAAAGATGATGATGACGACGGAGAATGAGACTAAAGAAGGAACTTTAATTTCGGCAACCAACCCGCAAGGGGCATTGCCTGACGTTCCTGCTGATACACTATCATACGAAGAACAAATGGATTTTTTTCGTTTCGACAAAAAAAATCCAGAGGCTTTTATTGAATTCAACTTGGCGCCTCCAGTTGTTGAAGAAGAACCCATTGATACGATTCAAAAACCACTGACAGAATCAGAACCTTTGTCTCTGCCAGCGGCTTTATGTGACGATCAATTATTAAACGAAATTCAAAGTATTCCTGATAAAATGGGATTTAAAATCGGTGATGTAGCTGACATGTTATCGGTAAAACAATATGTTTTGCGCTACTGGGAAAGCGAATTCGATATTTTAAAACCAAAAAAAGCAGGAAACAATCAACGTCTATATACTAAAAAAGACGTCGAAAATGCATTCCTTATTCGCAAGCTTTTACATCGTGATCGTTTCTCTATCGAGGGCGCTCGTTCAGCGATGAAGAACTTGAAATCGTTTGTTCGTAAAGAGAACAAAAAAGAATTGGAATTAAAGCAAGCATTCCACCGTATTGAAAATTTCCACCAGGATTTAGAAGACATTGCTCTTCAAATCCGTCGTGTTCGTCAGTTATTTAAACTGCACGCTTAATCGTTTTAAATCGCTTTAAAACGATTAAGGCGGCGGCGTTTATAAATCCTGAAATTCCAGTTCTATTTGGGCAGGTTTTGAGATAAGTATAGGGGCCATGAGCAAAAAAGAGATTCTGCGATTAATGGCTGGTTTTAGAAGGTTCCGCGAAAAGTATTTCGCTAATGAACACCCGTTATATCAACGTCTGTCTTCGGGTACAGGGCAAGCTCCCAAAACATTAATTATTGGTTGTAGTGATTCGCGTGTCGATCCTGCGATTATTACCTCGGCATCTCCTGGTGAATTGTTTATCGTTCGAAACGTCGCCAACCTTGTTCCTCCGTATGAAAAAGGCGGGGTCCACGGGGTCAGTGCTGCGATCGAATTTGCGGTCGTAAATTTGAAAGTCGAAAATGTAATTGTTCTTGGTCATCGTCAATGCGGCGGTATCAGAGCATTGATGCTCAATGATCAGCAAGTGCAATCAAATAGTTTCGTCGACAACTGGGTCGGCATCGCAAAAGAAGCTAAGAAACGTGTGTTCGAAAAATACGGGCATGAAACTGAAGAAAATCTATGCCGTCATGGCGAATTAGAATCTATCATCACATCACTGAATAACTTGAAATCATTTCCGTTCGTCGATGCTGCTATTAAAGAGCGTGACCTGGCGGTGATGGGAATTTATTTTGATTTAGAGCAGGGCCAACTGCTTGAATACGATGATAAGGCCGATACCTTTAAGAATATTGAAGTTTAGGAATTGGCCGCATTTTTGAACTTTATTTTGAGACATGCTCAAATTGATATTTGGTGAGTTTATTAAGCAGTTGAATCGAGGAATAGGCATTTTCTGTCTAATTCTATTCTTGGTGTTTAACTTATTGACACCAATAGCTTGGGGCGAGTCTGCTTCATTTGATGTCAAAGTTAGTAACCCGGCCGAGCTTAAACAACTTCTCTTTTATTCCTATAAAATTGTTTCTTCGCCTCGCTTGTATGCATACTTTAACGAGGTTTTTAAGGATCACTTAGTGGTATCAGAGGAACTTCAAAAAGAGTTTGATCTAAAGAGTCCCTTTCGAAAATTGTCCGAGCCTCAGCTTGTGTTTTTACTGAAAAATCTCCCTAATTTTGAATCTTTCCACACGTTTTTGGATACCTACACTGAGCGAAGCCTTCAAGAAAATAAAAATGAGCCGATAGTGCCGACTGAAGGGATGGAACCAGTTAAAGAACAGTTAGATAAGATTCTTGAAAATCCTAGTGTGATTGAAGAACTTAAGGCCCTTAACGATCCTTCAAAAACCCTTACTATTGATTCTCTAGATGGAAAAGCTGGATTCGAGGGCGTCTCGGTACACTTTAATCGAGAGGCTTATTTGAACCATGATCGTCCAAATGATGGTCTAGTCCCTGCCGAAGATTTGAAAAAAATAATGATTGAAAACTTAAGAGACGCCAAAGAATCAATCTCAATTAATATTTTTGAATTTAATTTAATGGAAATCGCTGACGAGATTGAGCGTGCACTTGTTAGGGGCGTTCGGGTTAGAATTGGTATTGATAGAAACACGGTCCGATTGGCTAAAGAAAATATCGATGTTTTAAATAAATTAATTCGCCTTCATCGAACCTATCGAGGTCAAATGAAACTAACTTTGGTAAAATCAGCAGGACTGAATCACCAAAAAATGGTCGTAATAGATTCCAATACTGAAAATGCAAAAATAGTTGCTGGTTCGGCCAATTTTACTCAATCGTGTATGGGACCAGAGGGGGATGCGGTAAAGCTGGCCCCAGATTTACGTCCGAAAACATCCAAGCCGAACTCAAATCATCTTTTTATAATTAAGAGCTCCTTCCTAGCGCAAATTGCCGAGCACGAGTTAAATAAAACCTTAGATCACAATCTAAGAGGACAAACTCAGTATCCGATTAGTGGTTCCTACACTGTAAAGGGGAGTCCCGTTGATGGAAAGATTCCAATTTTAGGTACGGGATTTTCTCCTAACGGAGGAACCGGTGGCGTCAGTAGTTCCTTGATAAACCCATGGCTCTTAAAGTCCCTAGGAGAAGTTTGGGGGTTGCAATTTGTGCTTTCTTCCAAAAAAGTTTTAGATACTTTATATAAAATGGCTAATAATTTTAAAAATACTTTCAATTTTAAGTTTTTTGGAGATACGTCTTTTGCAATGCAGCGTTGGAGTGTGCCGTTGTTGCTATCTGGTTTGACTCGAGAAGAAGAAACGAAAAAATATATAGTGGATCAAGAGTCACCACTTCGAAAATCCCTTTCGGTCAGAAAACTCAAAGAGCAACAAGAAAACATTCGACTCAATCCCAAGGAGTATGGCGAGTTCCATTATAAAATTCAAAATGAACAGGTAAAAATCACCGTTAAAATGCATAATAAAATTATTGTGCTTCCGAAGATTAACCTCGCTTTTATCGGCACGTCTTTCAACGTTTCTGACAGTGCCGAAGCCAATCAAGAGCAACTATTTTGGATAAAAGATCATCCGATTGTAAACCAGGTAAAAAACGCATTTCTATACCATTTTGATCAGGCAACGACCACGGTTCTTAAGCAATCTAGAAGACGGAATTTATTTATATCAAGCCCGGATCTAGTTTTACCAAAAAAAGAAAAACCGACCGGGGCAGAAAAAAACCATAGAGAAATGTATGATGTTTCTTTTTTACCTAAAGTCGATCGATCGTTAAAAAGTTGTGTTCGTTTTTACGAGAGTCTAAAATAATAAATATTAATTCTGGATTGTGATTGCACTGGCTTTGTTTCGTGAGCTAGGGTAGACCCTGTTTTCCGGTTATTTTTGAGGGGGATCTATGGGGACTAAGCCGTCGGTATTTAAATTCAATAGCGTTACATTTTGGATATTCGTTTTTCTGGTTCTAGGCTTTCTTATTGGTGTCTATTTCCCAGAATTTTCGAAAGAATTAAAACCCATTCGAACTTTGTTCCTGCATGGTATTAAGTGTATTATTGCTCCGTTAATTTTCTCGTCCATTGTAGTCGGGATAGGTTCAGCCACTAGTATGAAGAGCTTAGGAAAAATCGGTATTAAATCAATTGTGTGGTTTGAAATTGCGACGACAATTGCTTTGGTTATAGGTCTTAGTTTTGTAAATTTCTTTGAGCCCGGCAAAGGAATCAACTTAGTTAAAGCCGTCGATCCTGCGGTAGCAGCTCTTCCTAAAGTTGAAATGAGTTTTGCAGTTTTCATTGAACATCTTTTGCCAAGTAACTTTGTGGAAGCCATTGCCAAAGGCGATGTTTTACAGATCGTTATTTTCTCGATTATTTTTGGATCGGCAACATTGATGGCGGGTGATAAGGGCAAGCCGATTTTGGCTTTGTGTGAGAGCTTAAACCAAGTGATGTTTAAATTTACCGATATCATTATGAAAATGGCGCCAATCGGTGTAGGCGCTGCGATGGCAGCTGCCATTGGTGAACATGGTTTGGGAATTTTGATTCCTATGTCTAAACTTGTGGGCACTTTATACTTTGCCTTGATCGTATTTGTGATGGTGGCGTTAATTCCGGCTTTAAAATGGAGTCGAATTAAACTGGTTCCATTTTTTCGAGAGCTTCGCCCAAACCTGGTGCTAGCATTTGCTACGACGTCCAGTGAATCGGCGTACCCTGATACTTTGAAATCGCTTTCGAAAATGGGTGTGCCTGATCGCGTTTCGAGTTTCGTTCTGCCTTTGGGGTATAGTTTTAATTTGGATGGATCGACTTTGTATTTAGCCATGGCATCTGTGTTCGTGGCTCAAGCGGCGAATATTGATTTATCGATTGGGACTCAGATTTCGATGATGTTGCTTTTGATGTTAACGACTAAGGGTGTGGCCGCTGTTCCCCGCGCATCGCTCGTTGTTCTTTCGGGCACCTTGGTGACGTTTGGTTTGCCACTTGAAGCAATTCCATTGATTTTGGGTGTTGATGAATTTATGGATATGGCGCGAACGACAGTCAATTTGCTAGGAAATGCCGTTGCCACGGTGGTAGTCAGTCGATGGGAAGATGAGCCATTGTCGAATGAGTTTCAAAACCCTGTTTAAGTCTTTAGTAAACTCAATTGGGCAGTCTAGTTGGGTTTTGTTCGGCCCATAATGCGATAAAGTCGGTCTCTATAGCGATCTAATACAAAAGGCGATTTAACCAATTTATCCATTTGTGAATTTGAAAGATTTTGTTTCTCGGTGGCTCTCAAAGTTTGGTAGAGCTCAAGAGCCGAGATATCTGTCTGATGGCGTTTCTTCAAAGCAAGATCGTCTTGTGGTTTGATCCTACCGGCCTGTAGCGCTTCAAAATAAACTCCGGGCCAATCTTGATTTAAAAATTCATCACGCATGCCAGGAAGTCCTGTTGCGAAATCTAATCGGGTGCATGGGTAGCGTACACCAGTGACTTTGATGATGACACCGCCGCATTGGTATTCGTCGCCTAAAAAAAATATCCGATTCATTGAGTGTATCAACGCTGAGAGTTTCACCGAACGTGCCTAGTGGTAGTTTTTTGCTACACAGTTGGCACCAAAATAAATATCTTTGGCTGTCCATCGCATAAACGACAGCGTCCAGAGTGCCATGTAGTGTTGGGCTTTTGAATTAGTCACCTTCAATGGCGATACCGTTAAGGATATGACTTTTTGGTTTGCCGACATTCACAGAAAGAATTTTCATAAGTGACCCTCACAGAAGAACCCCACTATAGACAAACTCGATGAAAAAGACTATTTCGTTTATACAGAGTTTCTACCAATTAATAACTTAGAGTGAATTATGAATCAAGGTCGCAGTCAAGGCCCCCACCACAACAATTCTCTCAAAGATTTAGAAATAAAATCGGCATCGCATTTGGCATTGGTAGAAATCGTGGCGGGCAGTGTAGGGCATGGTTTTAAAATTCCTTTTACAGGAACTTTACTGTCTTATTACCAGCTTTATATTTGCCTTGGGATGATGATTCGTTATAAGGCCGCCGCGGTTCAAGTGTTTAACACCACAGTTATAGTCGCACTGTTAAAGACGCTCTCGCCACTGGGTAAAAAGATTACTCCGATGATTGCTATCTTCATGCAAGGGTTTTTCTTGTGGTTTTGCACAACACTCTTGGGTGGTAGTATCTTTGGTATGCTGCTGGGTTCAATCTTGTTCGTCAGCTGGAGTATTTTTCAGATCGCGATTGGTTACACCTTGGTTTATGGTTTTGATTTTTTCAAAATGATCGAATTTTTTCAAAAGGAAATGAATGACTACACCCACTTAAATATTTATTGGGTGTTTGCTGCGTATTGGGTATTAAAGATTGGTTTGGCGATCGGATTGGTTGCCTACCTGGCGCTTAAAAATAGTACGGAAAAAGAGTGGACGCTGGAGGAAAAAAAACTGACAGCGTGGCGAGTAAAAATTTTGATGGCGTCGAATGTTGGAGAGGGAACTTCAAGTTCAGCACGAGCGTTGAAAGATCTAGTAAATCCATTTTTCTTGATCAGTTTGATAATGATGGGACTATTTCATTTTTACCAAGGCACCGCGAAGATGGATATCGTTTGGTTCGTTTGTCGAAGTTTGGCCGTTGCCTTTGTTTTATTTTATTTGATTCGCAGTCCGTGGACTAAGCGTGCTTTGTTTTCGGTATTTGGAAAGAGTCGAAGGTGTCGCGCTCTTTATAAAAAAATGTATTTAGTTAAGCGGCGACTAGAAGAACCTAATCGCCCTTCAAATTAAATGTAGAAAATTGAGTGCCTTTGATTACCTAGTATGAGACGGCGTTTTTGTCTCGACTCGATCTGATTTTGAACCGCTGTCGGCCTTTAAACCGTATTTTTTATAACAGGTTTCATCTTCGACTCGAGGTGTTTCATTTCCGCAGCAGGATTTGATCTCTGTCATGCCTAATAATTGTAAGCCATAACTTGTTTTATAGGAGGTAGTTATATCTCTATAGTTGCTGGCCAACTTTTTATTGTCATTATAATCAAATACGTACTGTTTTTCTTTCTCAAAGCCCTTGCCAGAAAAACTTCTTGGGGTGCTGTATTGAAGATTTAGATTGATAAAGCCTATTTGTTGAGGTGCGCCTTTGTCGAAATAAATGGAGTACATTTGATCCTCGTAGGATTGGGAGTCACCATAAGAATCGTATCGTGCAACCTCACCATTTTCATTCCATCCCACATTTATATTTTGTCCGTTGCTGGTTTTGTAGGAAACGCCGCGGGCATTGCATTTAACGTTTGAAAACTTAGGTGAGTGAACCTCATATACATCATTAAGCCATTTACAAAAGTATTCGTTATCAAAATAAGCTAGCTGTTCATCGCTAGGTAAATCCAGTATGCCTTTAAACGCTTTGAGATCATAAATTGCAACAGCGGCCTTACAACCGTTGGCTTTTGAAAACGAGGTCATATTAACAATTTGCCGTCGCTGTGGACCGTCATCAAAACAGGCGTCATCCGTTGGTTCTGCGGTGTAGAGGGCGGCTTCGGCGGCCATGGCTACGGCACTTCCCGCTGCCATAACGACGCCGCTAATGACTTTTGTCCCAACTCTGGCGACGGATCTCATGCCTACTGCGGACATAGCTTTTGAAGCTGCCGCTCGTGCTGATGCCGCCGCAGCATGCATTCCTACGGCTGCTTTCTGTGCGGCTTGTAGGCCTGTGCGTTCAGCGCCATCTAGTAAAAATTCGATATGAGCAATACCTTTTGCTTGCGCTTCTGTCATCACACCGACACTCTTGATTTTTTCTACGGCGGCGGAAGCTCCCTTGGGATTTCCCAAAATTCGGCCAGAAGAAGAAAGGCTTCTATAGGCGTCTTTGGCTTTGGTTAACTCTTGAAGCTTCGCTTGCTGAGTACCTAGTACAGATAGATGAGATGCTAGATTTCCACCATATTTTTTTTCCAAATTGGAAAGGGCACCCGACGCGTTACTTCGCTCAACACTCGCGGCATGAAGACGTGCGCGCATTTCTTCGCTCGGAGGAAATCTTGATTTTCGCTCAGTTAGTTTGCCTGTTAGTTCTCTGTTTTTGGCAGTAAGCTCGGCGATTTCTTTTTCTAAATAACTATACTTAGATGTGCCCTTTGCGGAGTTGGCCAGTTCAGTTTTTTTAGTGTTTAATAAGGTGCGATTTTTCTGAATTTGTTCGGAATAGTCTTTTAAGTAAGTGTCGCTCGCATAATATTCAGCTTCAATGGTTTTAAATCTGTTGGCGGCGCTTTCTGAACTTTTTGTGGCATCTTGAAGCTCTGTTATTCGTGTCCTTTGTTCACTTATTTGTTTGGTCTGCATATCGATGGCAGCTCTCGCATCTTTGAGAGCTCCTGCTGCATTAATATTTACTAAGGAATCGGCATGCATGATTTGGCAATTTTGCAGAGAAGCGTTGGCCGTATCGGCTGCAAATAATGATCTAACGACCTCTAAAAAAAAGAACGGACTTTTTTCATCGAAATTTTGTGAAAAACGGCAAGCGGCGATGTTAGGGGTGCGATATCGTCTTGCTGTCTCTAAAACAACGGCTGAACCAGCCAGGCCAGATGCCGCGTATTTTTCCAGTCCCGCCGCGTTCTCGCAATCTTGGGTTGTCTTTGCTTGAGAACAAGCTAGAGATCTCAAAATATGAGTCATCTTCTTTTGCGTAACGCCGGGATCTTTGGAGCACTCTGATGATCCAACTGAGTGAGTGCTATATAAGAAAATAGAAACAAAGATACAAATTTTTTTAATTTTAGTTATAATCTTTTCGCGCATTCACGTGTTCCTTTTTTTCTCTCGGTCCATTTTACTTCAAGACCTTTACCTACGCATTCACCTATTTTTTCCGAATGTATGCTGATTTCAATCACATCAAAACTATCTGGAATTTTTAGACTTTTTTTGCATTCATCTATTTGCGCAACGACATCCTCATCACACGAAGAATTTGTAATATCAAAACAAGTACGGAAATAGCCTTTTTGATTACAGAAATTGGCCAGCGATTCTTTTTTCAAAAAGGAGAAAAAATGATTTTTAGGCACCTCAAATGCAGCATCGATTTTTTCTTTGCCATGTGAACTTATTCCGAAAAAAACAATTAAGTAAATTAAAGATTTGCTAAGCATTTCAATATTTTCTAACATTTGTATGTAGATTAAAAGTTTTCTTTCCCCGGCCCTACTTAAATCCGGCAAACAAGGCTATGGTTGGGCTCCAGGATAATGATCGGGAGCCGATATAGCTAACTTTATTTTTAGAACGAAATAGTCGGCGATTTATGTGTATCGTTTTGAGAAGCTATTCTTTAGCCGAGGAATTTGTTGTTAATTCAAAATTTTAATGAGGTTATCTGAATGTTCAAATATTTTTGATTCCTCTAAAGTCTTGCATAGATTTTCAACTTCAATAGACATCAGATTAACTTTTTTGGCATTTTGTTTACAATACCAAAAGACTCACCACCAAAACCCAACATTGATATCACGTGAAGCGACCGTTTCCCCTGGGTCCATTTGGGTTAGTTGAATCGAAGATATTTCTTGTCTCTGCTGGTGAATCAATTGAAAAATTGCAAGACTTGAAATCATCATGACCATTAAAGAGACCAGGACCTCGACTAAACTAAAGCCACTAGAATTCAAATCGTAACACATCAGTCTCTAACTAAAGATGTCTTTTTTAAAAATGAAATTTTTTTGAGGCAATTTTTTTTAAGACCTCAGTGTGTCGACAAATCGCAGGTTGATTGGCGATAGTTTTTTTAATCCACTATTCTAGTAAAATTAGACTTACAGTATCGGGGAAATCATTTTTTATGGAATCATGTGAAAATCGAGTCATAAAATATTTTATAGCTAACTATCAAAAGTCTGAAATTGAAAAAATATCGGATTCAGTGAGTTTTGTCCTCAGTTTGAAATGCCTTTGTGCAAAACTGTTCGAATTTTGGAACTAAAACTTTAGATAACTTTGTGTAATAGTAGTTACATACTTTTAATTTAAGGTACTATTTTTCTAAAAAATAGATAGACAGGTGGTTGCCACGCAATGAATATTACCATAATGAAGGTCAAACCCTACCACATATTAGTAAAACACGAATACGAAGCGAGAGACATCTTGCGAATGCTAGAATCCGGAAAATCATTCGAAGACCTAGCCAAAAAATTCTCTACGTGCGGCAGCAACCAAAACGGAGGTTTCTTGGGAGAGGTAGATTCAAAACGCTTAGACCCAGATTTTATGGACGCTTTCGATTTACTAAAACCGGGCCAAATCTCAAAGCCAACACGAACATCTTTCGGTTGGCACATCATCAAAAAGTAAAAAAGGTGCCAGGTCCTAAAATTACCGCCGCATGCGGTCGGTAATTTTAGGACGCGGGCTGCGTGCCCTGGCACCTTTTTTTTATTCGATCTCGATATCGCCGTTGGTTGTGCTAATTTCAACACTCAGCTTAGATGTGTTTTTCTCAGCGTCTGCTGTATGCGTGTTCTTAATGTCGCCGGAAACGGAATTGAGTTTGAATTCAAACTTTGTGGTTTTTGGGAGCTTAAGTTTTACGTCGCCAGAGATTGAATTCAGATGGGTTTGTGCTGAGTCTTTATTTTCAATTTCCAATTCACCACTGACGGACTTGCCTTTGACCGATTTGATTTTTGAATCGTGAACTTTGGTGTCTCCGGAAACGGTTTCGATGTTTAGATTCGGTAGATCTAGTTTATTCAACGTGATTTCGCCTGAAACTGTTTTTAAATCGGCCAAATTTAACTTTAAGTTTTCGATCGAAATGTCGCCGCTGACCGACATGATTTCTAGATCTTTTGCGAAGGACACCGGAATTTCTAAACGAATTTCTAGATTCTTAACCGCGTTTTCGGGTTCAGATAAAATAATTTCGTCAGCCGACTCTGTAACTTCAAGCAGGCGCGGGCTCTTGTCTTTATTTAACTTTCCCGTCGCAATCACAGTGATTTTTTTATCATTTGTGCTTTTCAACGCGACGTCGCCGCCGAATGATTTGATGATCAAGCGCTTTGTGGGCGCTGTTAGTTCCCATCGGT
The DNA here is from genome assembly GCA_002256935.1 of Bdellovibrio sp. 28-41-41. Taxonomy (GTDB): domain Bacteria; phylum Bdellovibrionota; class Bdellovibrionia; order Bdellovibrionales; family Bdellovibrionaceae; genus UBA2316. The sequence goes on along the minus strand of NCGL01000020.1, from coordinate 8,450 downwards.
CCTGCGTTGATGCACGCTGATTATCATCTGAAATCGATACCCCCATTCCAGTTATGTGAATTTGGATGTCGAACTTCTTTTCTATTTTCGATAGCAATTCTGGATCGGCATCATAAGCTTGTTTGGCCGAGAATGCGGCCATGGCTAAGGACGTGATTGTTGTAAAAACGATAGCAATAAAAAATCGTGTAAATAAATTATATGATCTCATGGTAAACTCCTATTTTTCCATTACGAATTTTAAGTTCCATTGCAGATAGCTGATCAAAGCTAGAACAACGTGTTTTGATATAAAGAACATAATCATCATGCCAATTAGGCACAGTCCTATTAGACCTATGGTGCTACTAACGCCAGCAAGGCCCATCCAGAATGTTGATGAAATCGATACCATCGATGGAATGTGCCACAGTATCGCAAGTCCCACCGATCCGAGTGCGATAGCTACTGACCAACCCGCCACGATCATCGAGAAAATAAAAATTCCCGGGATAAAAAGAACGATAAAGTTAAATGGCGCTAAGATTAATAGTCTTAAGATAATGTTGATGGCCAGGCCCCAACGAAAATCATTGTCGACGTTTTTAATTTCCGCAATCATGTTTTCCGTTTTGTAGGCTTTAGCGATTGTGATCGGTGAGCCTAATGAATCCGCGATATCACTTTCTGCTTTTCCTTTAGAAAGACCATGGTTAAAGTGCTCCTCATAGTCTTGTAGGATTTCAGAGACATTTCTGATTTGATTTGTCTCGAGTGCCGCTTTCAATGTTTTTAAAAATTCATGCTTTGTCATAGTCTTTTTTTAGCCCTTTCCCCTTAACCTTTGCCTATCAGTTTTTCTATTTGCTTATTAAATTCCGACCACTGCTTAAGCAGATCCTTCTGCGACTCTTTGCCTAACTTCGTGATGCGATAGTATTTCCTAGGCGGTCCCTCCGACGATTCTTGCAAGTACGTCTCAAAATATTTTTCATCCGTCAGTCGTCTTAGAATCGGGTAGAGAGTTCCTTCCGATATTTCTAAGATCTTCGAGATTTCTTCAACTAGTTCGTACCCGTAATAATCCTTGCGGCTCATCATCGTTAGTACGCAAAGTTCAAGAACCCCTTTTTTAAATTGTGCGTTCATGTTGTCCTCGTTCTTAGCTACTATAGTATGCTAGGTACTATGTAATGTAAAGTACTGTGTGTTAAATATATGTGACCGCAATCCGCAGGGCTACTGTGTATCACTAAGTACTTGGAAATTAGCTACTTAAGCAGCCTATGGCGTTTTGGAAGCGGCCCGGCAAATGCTCAGAATGGCGGGTCCGTTGACGCCTCGGTGATTACTAATTACGGTGTCCGCATGAAAACAATTCTGGTTTTATTGACGATGATGACGGGTATTGCGGCTTTTTCTGCGGCGATCGAATTAACTACAATTGCCGAACAATCCAACTGGATAAAAACAGGCCGTGCGGACGAAACAGAACGACTGTGCAAAGACTTTGCGAAGAAATTCCCTAATCGAGTGCAATGTCAGTCCTATGGTAAAACACCGGAAGGCCGCACGATGTGGTATATGCAAATCCACGACAAAAAAATAAATGCGAATGCGCCTGTTGTATGGCTGCAAGCCGGTATTCACGCCGGCGAAATCGACGGTAAAGACGCCGTGTTTTTGATGATGAGAAATGTTTTAGAGAAAAAACTGACCCCAGATCCATTCAAGGGATTAAAAGTCGTTTTCATTCCGATAGTAAATTTAGATGGCCACGAGAGATTTGGAAAATGGAATCGCCCGAAGCCAGCGAAATGCGTGATTTGAATAAATTGTGGAATCAGCAAGACCCCATTATTAGTTTAGATCTGCACGTAACAGATGGCGCGCATTTTCAACCCGAAGTCGGCATCATCACAACCCCAACAGATAGTCAGGGCTCGGGCCCGATGCACTCGGCGGGTAAAGTGTACGAAACTCAATTAATGGAAAAAATGAAAGCGCGCGGTCGTTTAGCGCTGCCGTTTTACCCAAGTTTTGAAAATGATGATAAACCAACCTCAGGATTTTCTCGAGGCGTCCCGCCGCCACGATTTGCCAATGGTTATTGGTTCGTGCGCAATCGTATCGGTGTTCTTGTTGAATCCCATTCTTGGAAAGACTACGCCACGCGAGTTAAAGTTCACTACGATACAGTTATCTCGACACTCGAGATCGTTCAGCAAAAAGGCGCCGAGTGGACGAAGCACGCTCATGAGTTAGATAAAGTCAGCATCGCCGGTAAAAAAATTGACGTGTCGTTCAAGCATACACCAAAATCAACGATGATTGATTTTGGTGGTTACAAATACACGATTACAAAATCAAAAATTTCTGGCGGCGATGTTATTCGCTACCAAACTGATAAGCCAGAAACATGGAAAGTCCCTTTCTATGAAGAGCTTCAACCCACGGTCAGTGTCACAGCCGCTGAGCAAGGTTATTTCATTCCGGCTTCAGAAATGGACGCGCTTAAATCCAAATTCGATGTCCACGGAGTAAAATACCAGGAATGGAAAAAACTGCTACCTGAAAAAGTAAAAGTCTTCCGCGCGACAAAAGCACAACACGCTGCGAGTTCATTTGAAGGTCGTCAAACATTAACGGTAGACGGCGAGTGGAAAGAGGAAAAAACAGAACTACCTAAAAACCTATTCTTTGTTCCTATCGATCAAAGAAATGCGATGATGGTCGTACATTTACTTGAACCACTAGCGCCCGATTCATTACTGTACTGGGGATTCTTTAATCGCTTCTTCGAACAGAAAGAATACATGGAAGACTACGTAGCCGAAGACGTCGCTAAACAGATGTTAGAGAGTGACCAGCAAATCGCCGCCGATTTCCAAGAAAAATTAAAAGATGAGGCTTTTGCCAAAGATGCAAACAAACGCTTCCGCTTCTTCTACCAAAAACACTCTTCATGGGATGACCACTATAACCGCTATCCCATCTTCAAACGGTAACGGTGCCAGCGCGGGCGGCCAGGCCTACTTTTCCGGACGCGTAGCGTCCGGAAAAGTAGGCTGGCACCTATAGACCTCGGCTGCGAATTCGATCGCTTTTTCGCCGTCTAGTGATTGCGATTGGCTTAGTTTTGAAGTCAGTAAGAAGCGGTGGATGTCGGAATTGTTTAGCCATACGTGGACGTTGGGCTTGGTTTTGGCGATAGCTGGTAATCCTTCGGGACCTAGTAGCAGCGCTTCGTGGTCTTTTTTCGAGATCTCACCAAAGAACCACGACATGATGCGATCGCGTAGGCTGTAAAGAAAGCCGATGTTCCATTCGCGATAGTAATCTAATACCGGGCCGATTTTGCGAGCGACAAAGCCGTCGTTGAAATCAACATCTAGCTGAACGCCGCTGAATGCCATTTTGAAATCGCGTTTGGCGTCAGCATCAAATTTATTCCAGAATGTTGGACCGAAGTGCAAACCAGGTGAGTCAGAGATCAGCGTTTTTTTTGCATCAGCCGGAACATAGTCCGCGACATTTTTTGCGTGGGTCAGTGCGCCGATAGCACCTGCAGAGGCGCCCCAGACAATAAGATCACTAACTTGATCAAATGCGATAATGTTTTTTTCTTTAAGATATTTGAGCGTTAGTAAAACATTGCGATAGCCATAGTGATAAATCGTCATTCCATCATATACACTGACGCGATCGCCAGTGAAAACGTCGCCTGTGCAGTAGGGAAGATATACATTCGTGTGTTCTGGAAATGGGTTCGCAGTGTTTGTTTCCGATGTCAGTACGCTGAACGAAGAAAGTTCAACCATGGGGTACACCCATGTGATAGGTAGAGTAACGCAGGATTGTTTATTCCAGCATGCACCACCGCCCATAAACTCAACCAGTAGTTTGCTTGTTGAATGTTTTCTGATGAATATCGTGTAGTCCGCACCTCGACCGCATTTAGCTTCGGGGATCGTTACTTTTTCCCACTCCGGTCCGCCGAATATTGGTTTCGCATTAGCAAAATTAAAAGCAAGACTAACACCTATTACGGATAGTAACGTCAATAATCTATTCATATGTGGATTCCCCTACAGAGAATTCTGCCATTTAACTTTTTTAGGGGCAAAGAACTATCGAGTCAGGGCTAGGTCTAACGACAAAAAATAATTGTAAATGAAGGGGGTTGTGAAATAATTTTGAAAAAAAGGGGGCTCTTTAGTGGACAAAGTATCTATGGTATCAAAATATATTATCGGACTCATTTATTTTGTTTTTGGATTAAGTTTTTTCTTTGTAGCGCCGCCGCCACCAGATGCGACGATTGCACCATTTATGACGGGTTTAATGTCGACTGGATATTTCTTTCCATTTTTAAAAGTGACGGAGACTTTGTGTGGAGCCTTGGTGCTATCGGGTTTTTTTACACCATTGGCGTTAACTATTTTAGCTCCGATCACAATTCAAATTTTTCTTTTCCACGCGGTGATGACTCCGGGAATAACAAATTTGATTATGCCGATTGCCATGATCGTTTTGCATGTGTTAGCGGCTCGCAACTACAAAAATATTTATCAGCCATTATTAAAACCAAAAAACAAATAGTCGTAATTTCACTTCTGTCGAATCGCAGTTTAATTAAAAAAAAACGTCGCATAACTCCTTAGCCCTTCGGGGTAAATAGGGAGTTATAATTTTATCAATACTCATTCAGTTATTGCTCGTTGTGGCACATGTGTTGCGTTCACCACAGGTGAGGGCATAAATGAATACACCTATTTTGTTTTTACATGGATTTCCTTTTAACGGTTCATTGTGGAAGCCACAGATTGAATTCTTTCAAGATAAAAGAATTGTTCTGGCTCCGGATCTTAGAGGTCATGGCAGCGGCCCCAAAGGCAACGCTCCATGGATGATCTCAGACTACGTAGATGATCTTCACGAACTTCTGGTAAAAGCTAAAGTCGAACAAGTGATTCTGTGCGGACACTCAATGGGTGGCTATGTTGCTTTAGAATTTATTCACAAATATCCACAAATGGTTCAGTCGCTGGTCCTAACGGGATCACGTGCCGATACCAACAGTAACGAAGTTAAAGACCAGCGATATAAAACTTTGGAAAAAATTCGTAAAGATGGTCTTCAAGCCTTTGCTGAGGAGTTCTCGAGGCTTGTTTTGTCCGATGTGCGATCGGAAGAAAAAAAGGATTTAAAGAAAACAGTTCGAGACATGATTCTATCCAACGAGGTTGGCGACGTCATGATGGCGATTGGCGCTATGGCATCTAGGAAAGATAGCACTCCAAATTTAAAAGAGATCAGTTGTCCGACGATGGTCATTGTCGGAGCCGATGATAAAGTCACCAGTTGGGGTGTAAATCACACAATGGCAAGGCGAATCACCAACTGTCAGTTTGCTAAAGTGGCCGACGCTGGTCATTTAGTTAACCGAGAACAGCCAGAAAAGTTTAATGCCCTCATCGACACGTTCATTAATTACCAAACATTACGCTTCAAGGAGTTTGCAGATGGCTATACAAATAACCCCCTTGCCTTACAACACTAATGCGCTTGAACCGGTAATTTCAGAAGAAGCACTTCGAACGCATTATGAGCAGCATTACAAAGGCTACGTTGCCAAATTAAATGATTTAATCCCGGATACGATTTATGAAGAATTATCTTTAAAAGATATAGTTCTAAGATCTGGGAAAAAAATCCAATGGGATCATGAAATTAAAATTTTCAACAACGCGGATCAAGCGTGGAATCATACATTTTTTTGGAATTGCCTAACTCCAGCTAGGAATATGCGACCTTCTGACTACTTAGCACAACGAATTTGCGAGAGTTTTGGAACACTCAAAGCATTTCAAGAACAGTTTAATTTAGAAGCCTTGGAACTATTTGGATCGGGTTGGTTATGGCTTGTTCTCACTAAAAATAACACTTTAGAAATCATGGTTGGAAAAAACGACGAGAATCCAATGGCGTCCGGAAACTCGCCCATCTTTGTCGTGGATCTTTGGGAGCATTCCTATTATTTGGATTATCAAAGCAGACGAAAAGAATATATTGAAAATATTTGGGACTTAGTAAATTGGTCTTTTGTTCACGCCGAACTCGTTAAAGCCGAAAAGCATCAGCCTACGCGTAAATCAACTAGAGAGAGCATTAAAGGCTTACCGTTTTACCTACGCCAACGTTGGGTGGAATCCGATCGTACGTTCATTAAGCGCCGTCGAACGTGTCTTGTCAGTGGTACTGTAATTGGCGCAGCCCTTGGTGGAACCATTTTCTTTTTCTTGGCAGCGCTTGTCAGTACGCAGGTAATTCCGTTGCCAGGATTAATTAGTACGTCAGGCAATATTAGTAGTGGTTTTGTTTTATTTTTCGGTATTCCCCTAGGAGTTTTCTTAGGGGCTGCGTGTGGGGCGCTGGTTGGTATCGGTACACCGATGCCGTTAACTCCAAAAACGTCTCATTAATTCTATTTATCCTAATAGGGCAAAGTTCCCTAGATCGGGATCTTTGCCTCGTCACGGTCTGAAAATACACATTCATAGCTTAAGTATGCTATTAGAAAAAAGTAAAAGAGGCATAGAGTTTGCTCTTTAACGTCAATTGACAAGATAAACGAAATCTTTTTTACCATTAACAAAAATCTTCTAAGGGGGATCAATGACATCTAAACGAATGTCTCAATTAATCGCAGCTGCGAGTTTGGCAATAGTGCTGGGCGCCTGCGCACATGATATTAAACCAGTGGAAATTCCAATGACATCTAATCCAAGTGCGGAAGTTGATAGTTTGACAGCGTCAGTAGATGCAGCCAGAAATCAAAACGTAGATGTTCTATCTCCGGAAAATTTCAAAAATGCGGAAAAGAGTATGAAAGAGGCTCAAGAACGTCGCGCTAGAGGTAAAAAAGGTGAAAAAATTCTTGAATCTGTCGGTTATGGACGTGCTTATTTAGATCGCGCCCAAGTCGCATCTCAAAAATCACGTGAACAATTAGTCGATGTAATTAAAGCACGCGAACTGGCTATGGCCGCAGGCGCTGCAAAATATCACAATGATCGCGTTAGTTTAGATAACGATTTGAAAGACTACACCCATAAAATTGAAGCGGGTAAAAAGATCGATCGTAGTGATCTAACAAAGCTTCAACAGGAGTATTTAGATCTTGAATTAAAAAGCATCAAGGACGTTAAATTAGGTGAAGCTAAAAACCTAATCGACAATGCGGAAAAACAAGGTGCAAATAATGCGGTTCCAAACGCATTGAAAGAATCTCAAGAAAAATATAACGTAGCGGTAAATGCAATCGAGACTGATCGTCATGATGTGAATGCTGTGAATGCAGCATCGAGTACGGCACTCGCCAGCGCGCAACGAACAATGACTCTTTTGCAAACGGCAAAAGAAAATAAAAAACGCTCACCAGAACAAATCGCAAGAGAGATTGAAAATAGAAACACAATGCTAGATCAATCGGCAGCGATTAATGCGGCCACAGCAGCGCAAGTTACAGCGACACAAGCGCAAGTTACAGCGCGCGAACAGCAACTAGCTCAACAACGTGCTCAATTCGGAGTAGTTGAAGACGAAAAAGCGAAACTAGAAGCCCGTGCGAAATTTAATCGAGTTTTTGAACAAGCTCGCGCTGAATTTAAACCTAACGAAGCCGATGTATATAGACAAGGTGACAAAATGATCATTCGAGTTAAATCAATGAAGTTTTCTACGGGGCGCTCTGATTTGCCTGCGGCTTCTATGGGTGTGCTGAGTAAAGTTAAAGACGTAATCGGGCAATTGGACTCACAAGATGTTGTAGTTGAAGGTCACACAGATTCAACAGGCAAAGCCGAAGCAAATAAAAAATTGTCTTCAGAACGCGCCGCTGCGGTAGCGGATTATTTCGTGGCGGACAAAGCTGTTGGTTCTGGAAAAATAGAGTCAGTTGGTTTCGGTTTTGAAAAACCAATCGCAACTAACAAAAGCAAAGTCGGTCGAGAAATGAATCGTCGAGTAGACATCGTAATCAAACCGTCACAAACGGCAAGTGCAGCTCCTGCGCCTGCGGCGGATCAAGCTCCAGCGACAACTAATCAGTAATATCGAAATTCAGAGAAATATTGAAAAGGCTAGGTAACCCCTAGCTTTTTTTGTCGATAAAATAGTGATATGGAGCGCTTTTCGTCGGCGTCACAGATTGAAATATTGAGTGTCTCACGCGTAGGCGAAATCCTGTTTCGATTTGAAGGTGATTTCCATTTTGATTCGCAATTCTTGGTCACGATCTTGTACTATTAAAAAGGTAATGAGGTTGATTATATGAAAACAGCATTAGTCACGTTACTTTTTTTTAACGCTAGCTCTGAATTCCTTCGCCGGAGAGATTGTAGCGCTAAAATCTAATAATCCTCCTCTAGCCATTGAATTGGCAGGAGTCAGTGAATGTCAAATTGCCG